>JAIPIT010000058.1 GCA_021734505.1 Fidelibacterota bacterium
TGCTAATACACTTATTACCCAGGAGATATATCAAAAGCTTTATTCTTTGAATTATGCCGAGGAACGGCGCAGTACAAATATGAAAGGTCTGAATGCCGTCTTAAAAATTCTTGGCGATATTCTGATCGTTACAATGATCTACATGCTCTTCGTTCTGTTTTTGATCATGTATGATAAAAGCATATTCAAGGACGTAAATCGATTTCTGCTGATGATGATATGTCTGGTTATCGCTTTGGGATTGGGCTCTGCGATAGCTCTTGTCTCACCAGCCCATATGATATTGGTTCCCATTACCATTTCAGCCATGTTGTTAATGATCTTTTTTGACGAACGCATGGCGTTAATGGGAACGGCCACCATATTATTGGTGCTCTCTTTCATCATGGGCGGATCATTCCAGTTTATCCTGATGCACACTTTCCCTATCGTAATGGCGATCGTTTCCCTGAGGAAAAGAAGTACCCGGGAAAATGTGCTGAAACCGCTTCTCTATATTTTGATCGGTTATGTTGTATCTGTTTTTGCCATGAATATTGCATCATTGGAAAGCATCGAATCGATCTTGATCATGCTGGGACTCGCTTTTGCCAATGCCGTTGTATCGGTTCTCGTTACAAATGGTTTGTTAATGGTCATTGAACGTATTTTCGGAGTAACAACTTCATTGTCCCTGCTTGAGCTTTCGGATATGAACCGGCCATTATTGAAGAGGCTTTCTCTGGAAGCACCCGGAACATTCAATCATTCCATTGTTGTGGGTAACCTGCTGGAAGCGGCTGCCGAAAAGATCGGCGCAAATTCACTCTTAGCCCGTGTTGGCGCATACTATCATGATATTGGTAAACTGTCCAAGTCGGATTATTTTGTTGAAAATCTTCAGGGCGGCGAAAATAAGCTGGACCAGCTTAAACCCCACATGGCCGCAAAGGTCATAATATCTCATGTCCGAAATGGACTGGAATTGGCCGAACAGGAAAAATTACCGGATGTTATCAAAGATTTTATTGCGACCCATCATGGCACCATGACGGTTGATTTTTTCTATCAGAAGGCGCTGAAGGAATCGGGTGAGGAAGACATCCATGAAAATGAATTTCGCTATCCCGGTCCCAAACCCAGAACGAAAGAAACGGCACTGTTGATGATCGTTGAGGCTGCTGAAGCGGCGGTTCGCTCTCTTCCAAAAGCCACACCGAGAACGATAGAAGCCAAGATCAAGGAAGTTATCAGTAAGCGTTTGAATAGCGGTCAGCTTGATGAATGTCCCTTGAAATTTGCCGATCTCACCAAGATCCAATCTGCGATCTATCCGCTGCTTGTCGGTTTGTATCATGAACGTATCCCTTATCCGGAAGATAAAAAAGAGGAAGAAAAAAAGGAAGACACGCCCGGATCAAAAGAAGAAAAGAAAGAGGGATCATGAAGGGACATGTAGAATTTTTTCAAGAAAGTTCCGTAGCGATCCCGCTGGATGAGGATGATGCCGGGCGTATAGTAATATCAGTTTTAAAAGACCTGGGCTATTCCGAATTTTCCGTAAATATTATCTCACTTGAAGATGAAGCTTTGCGAGAAATGAAAAACGAGTATTTTCATGAAGATGTTTATACGGATGTCATTTCTTTCACCATTGAAAATGAACCCCTTGAAGGAGAGCTGTATGTCAGTCCGGAACGCATAAAGTTTAATGCGGAAAAATTCGGACAAACACCCGAAAGGGAATTTGCAAGGATAATGATCCACGGAGTTTGCCATCTTTGCGGTTATGAAGATGCAACCGAAGAAGAAAAAAATAACATGACAAAACTTGAAAATCGGTTTTTAACACAATATTATGATAAATAGTATGTCCATTGGTTTAAATATTCTGCTTTTTATTGTTCTGCTGATCTTTTCAGGATTGTTCTCGGGGTCCGAAACTGCGCTGTTTGGAACACGAAAAGAAAGTCTGAGGGAACTCAAGGAAAAAGCGGCGAAGCGAACGCTTAAGCTGCTTAGTAAATCTCAAAAACTTCTTATAACCATTCTTATCGGCAATACTGTAGTCAATATTGCATTGACGGTGCTGGTTGCTTTGCTGACGTATCGCTTGTCCGAAGAATATAATTGGCCTCACTTGCTGACCGCTTTTCTTGAGGTTGTCGTTGTGACGCTGATGGTATTGATCTTCGGTGAGATCATTCCCAAGACCATAGCTTTAAGAAATACTCAAAAGATGAGCCTTAGAATGAGCTGGTTTATAGGCATATGCTATACCTTGTTTTTTCCGCTGACCATTATTCTTTACGCTATAGGGCGTATCACAGAGCGTTCGCTAAGAGTTGGCAAAGATACTTTGATCGAGCATGAAGAGGATATCAAAACACTTGTTCATATTGGCGAAGAGCAGGGCGAATTTCAAGAAAAAGAAATTGAAATGATCACCTCCATGCTGGAATCAACCGATACCTGCGTAAGGGAGATCATGGTCCCCAGACCTGACATGGTTTGTGTGGATGGCAGTCGATCCATTGAAGATATCTCCTTTTTTGTCGCAAATCAACCCTTTGCGCGTTTTCCGGTTTTCAAGAACGATCTGGATAACATAAAGGGATTTATTTTCGAAAAGGATATTCTGCAGTATCTTGACGGTAAAAAATCGACCGATATCGACAATCTTTTACATCCGCCGCTCTTTCTGCCGGAAAAATGCTCGGTTACACATGCAATTACCATCTTTCAGGAAAAAAAGACCAAGATCGCCATAGTTGTTGATGAGTACGGAGGCACCAGCGGACTGGTGACACTGGAAGACGCAATAGAAGAGATCGTCGGGGACATTCAGGATGAGAACGAAGTCCAAAGCCCTTATATCAAATGGTTGACCCGGAACGAATGTGCGGTAAATGCCTCCATAAATCTTGATGATCTTGAAGAGATCCTTGAAATTAAATTCCCCGAAGATAAAGTATATGACACGCTGGGTGGATTTGTTATGGACCATCTCGGTAAAATCCCGCGTAAACATGATTCCTTCCGATATAAAAACCATATTTTTCTAGTCGATGAAATGCAGCACCGCCGTGTGAACAGGATCAGGATCACAAAGAAATAGAAAGCTATATGTAAAGACGCGATTTATCGCGTCTCTTTTTATAAGGAATAATTAATGAAAGAATTTGATGAGTTAGTTGATGTCGTGCGCAAACTCAGAGCTCCGGGCGGTTGTCCCTGGGATCGTGAGCAAACACGGGAATCGCTCGTTCCATATTTTCTCGAAGAAGCACATGAGGTGATTGAAACCATTGAGAGCAAAGAGATCAACAAATTGAAATACGAGCTGGGTGATGTCATGCTGCATTTGGTTTTTCAGACCGTGATCGCAGAAGAGAATAAGGAATTTACGTTTGAAGATGTTTTGAATGGTATTAAAGATAAAATGGTGACCCGGCATCCGCACGTTTTTGATCCCGATTCGGGTTATACCGCCGAAGAAGCAAATGCCACCTGGGAGATCATGAAAAGCAAAAAGAAAAAAGGCAAGCTTCTCGATGGGATCCCCAAAACACTGCCCGAACTTCACCGCTCGTTCCGCATGCAGCAAAAGGCCGCTGCGGTTGGTTTCGACTGGGACGATGTCAGCGATGTTTGGAAAAAAGTATATGAAGAGATCGAAGAGTTTAAAGAGGCTTTTGATTCCGGAGACAAAGATCACGCCAAAGAAGAATTCGGTGACATCCTTTTTGCATTGGTCAATCTCTCGCGATTTTACGACATCCATCCGGGTCAAGCGCTTCAGCACAGCAATAATAAGTTCTATGACCGCTTTGCTAAAGTGGAAGAACATTTCAAAAAAAGCGGTGAATCCATGAAAGACGCGGGACTTGAGAAGCTGGATGGGGTGTGGGAGGACGTTAAGCGTCAAAGCAAAGGGCAAAAGTAAAAAGGCAGAAGAACGATAAACGATAAATTCAAAGCCGGACACATAGCGCCGGCAGATCGAAATTTACACTTCGCAATTTAATCACCATCACCCATCATCCATAATTCATAATTCATAATTCATAATCCCCTCTCATCATATTTTTTCTATAATAAAACATCATTTCTTGTTGCTAAAGATTTCTTTATTCACTAAGTTATAAATAGCATATGCCAATAACGGAGGAGCAATGCCAAGACCTTACAAGATGCGAAGAATTTACGGAGATTTTGAAGATATCTATTACAAGCCAAGGGGCAAAAGAATGTCCGAACTTGAAGAGATATTTCTGGAAGCCGATGAATTGGAGGCCTTGCGCTTGGCAGATCTTGATAATTATTACCAAAATGATGCTGCGGAAAAAATGAATGTTTCGCGGCAGACCTTCGGCAATATCATCAAACGGGCTCACAATAAAGTGGCAGATGCTTTGATCAACGGAAAAGCCATTCGATTAAAACCCGATGTGACGGGAAGATTGCGATGTCGCGGTTGCGGTCATCGATGGGTGGAAGCTGCATACGCGCAAAAAAACAGCCATTGCCCCGATTGCGAAAGCGATGAGATCGAAACCGAAATATTGCATCTTCCCGGTCACAGACGGGGATATCGACACCATTGAAATAATTGAAAAAGGAGAATAAAAATGCCAAGAGGAGACAGAAGAGGACCGGAAGGAATGGGTCCGAGAACAGGAAGAGGCCTGGGTCTATGCAACGGTTATGATAGTCCGGGATTTACCAAAGACCGCTTTGGCGGCGGTATGGGACGCGGCAGAGGCTTTGGTTTTGGAAGAGGCATCGGTTTTCGGGGAGCATATGGCAGGGGATACGGCTGGAGAGCCTACCCGGAAAATGCTCCTAATGCCGGAGACGAATTGCAGGCTTTGAAAGATGAAGCTAAGTTCATGAAAGAGAATCTTGATACTGTAAACAAACGGATCAAAGAATTAGAAAAAAGTTAATGGAACATGATCTTATCCTGAAAAATTGGGTTGAAAAAGTTTTGCACTTTTTCCACCCTATATCATGTTTTGCTGCTATAGATAAAGAGCGG
This sequence comes from Fidelibacterota bacterium, assembly GCA_021734505.1. Lineage (GTDB taxonomy): Bacteria > Fidelibacterota > Fidelibacteria > Fidelibacterales > Fidelibacteraceae > M50B103. Next base: position 5,021 of record JAIPIT010000058.1, read on the forward strand.
AAAATCAATCGATGAAAATTGCAATTGCCAGCGGAAAAGGCGGAACGGGAAAAACAACCGTATCCACAAACCTTGCATCATTATTATCTAAGTATCAAAAAACCGTCCTGGTTGATCTTGATGTAGAAGAACCCAATACCCAATTGTTTGTCAGCGGCAATATGATCCACGGGGAGATCATGAATAAAATGATTCCCGAGTGGGATGCCGATAAATGCACCAGATGCGGCAAATGTCAAAAAGTATGCAATTTCAATGCAGTCATGCAGATACTCGACGAGGTCATGATATTTCCCGAATTATGCCATGCCTGTTACGCCTGTTCGGAACTGTGTCCGGTACAGGCGTTGCCGATGACCCCCAAAAAAATGGGCCAGTTAACACATCGTCAAAACAGGAATTTGTCGATCGTAGAAAGCAAACTCGATATCGGTGAAGAGCAGGCCGTACCCTTGATCGCACAAACGCTTGAATACATCAATAAGACCTTTAGCAAAGACGTCATAAAGATCTATGATTCGCCGCCCGGCACGTCATGTCCCGTGATCGAAGCGACCAAACATGCCGATTTTGTCATATTGGTTACCGAACCGACACCTTTTGGTCTATATGATCTGAAATTGGCGGTTGAAACGATGAGAGAGATCAAAAAAGCATTTGGAGTGGTGATCAATCGGCAGGGAATAGGCAATGAGCAAGTAGAAATATATTGCAGGGATGAAAACATTCCGGTGATAGCCACCATCCCGAATCTGCGAAGTATTGCCGAAAAATACTCGGAAGGGGAACTGCTTTACAATACCGTTCCTTCCGTTCGTTCTGCTTTGGAAAATATCGTAAAATATATTAATTCGTTAGAGATCGGGACCATTATAATATGAAAGAGATCGTTATTATTTCCGGAAAGGGCGGCACAGGTAAAACCTCTTTGACGGCATCGTTTGCCGTATTGGGTGGCTCGGATATTATTGCGGCCGATTGCGATGTTGATGCGGCTGATATGCATTTGCTGTTACAACCGGACCAAGCGGAGTCCGAGGATTTTTTCAGCGGCGAGCTTGCGCAGATCGACCCGGAAATTTGTGAGCAGTGCGGTTTGTGTAAAGATGTTTGCCGTTATGATGCTATCAGGATCGTCAATGGCAAACACCGGGTTGAACCTTTGGATTGTGAAGGATGCGGATATTGTGCCCGCATTTGTCCGGTGAATGCTATCACGAATCTTGAAAACAATGTCGGACTGTTATATCGATCAAGGATCCGCACAGGAAGCAAAATGGTACATGCCCGCATGAAAGTGGGAGCCGAGAATTCCGGCAAACTTGTTGCCCGAGTAAAAAAAGAAGCCAAGATCATTGCAGAAAATGAAAAAAAGGATCTTGTGATCGTGGATGGATCTCCCGGTGTCGGATGTCCCGTGGTCTCATCTTTATCGGGTGCCAATTATATCGTTTTTGTGACCGAACCCACCGTATCGGGATTACACGATCTTGAACGGGTTCACGAATTGGTCGATCGCTTCAGCATCCCCTCGGGCTGTATCATTAACAAAGCCGACCTGAATGAAGGCAAAAGACTAAAGATCGAGAATTTCTTAAAGAATAAAGGGATCAATCATATTGCCGATATCCCATATGATGAAAATTTCACCAAATCCATGATGCAGGGGAAGACCATCGTGGAATTTGACAATTCCCAATTGAAAAGTATTCTGGAAAACAGTTGGGAGCAGATAAAAGAATATGCAAAACAAACAAAATAAAGGAATAAAAAAATGAGAATCGCTTTTACTGCAACGGGGGAAGAATGGACATCAGCAATTGATCCCCGTTTTGGAAGAACGGAATATTTTATCATTTACGATGATGAAAGTAATGAAAAACGTGTTGTTGATAACTCAATAAATAAAATGGAAGCCCATGGAGCCGGACCAAAAGCATCAAAAACATTATTTGAAGAAAAAGCAAATGTGTTGATCACCGGGAACGGTCCGGGTGGCAATGCTCTGTCGGTTCTTGAAAAAGCAAAGATCGATATTTATGTCGGTGCGGGAAATATGACTGTTGAAGAAGCCTATTCGGCCTATAAGAATGAACAACTGAAAAAATACTGATATGAAAAAACACTCCGGGATAAATACAATAACAATCTATCAATATCAAAAAAAATAAAGGACAAAAAAATGATCATTTCAATACCTGTCGTAAGAGAACAACTTTCGCAGCATTTTGGTCACTGTGAATATTTCATGTTTTTTCATACGGATGAAAACAAGAAAATTATTAAAACCGAAAACAAGATACCACCGCCTCACGAGCCCGGAGTTCTACCCAAATGGCTTGCCGATGAAAAAGCGGATGTGATCATTACCGGGGGCATGGGTATGCATGCTCAGCGTTTGTTCGATCAATATGGTGTCAAAGTCGTTCTGGGGGCACAGAGCGGAGATCCCGAAGAAATTGTAAAGAATTGGCTAAAGGGAGAACTGGAAACCGGAAACAACGCCTGTGATCATTAAATTTTTCGACTCAAAAAATTCGACTCGAAATATTCGACTCGAAAAAATTGACTCAAACAAAAACACCCGATCTGAGATCGGGTGTTTTTATTGTATCCCGTAGGGGACTCGAACCCCTGTTGCAGGAATGAAAATCCTGAGTCCTAACCACTGAACGAACGGGACACTTGTCAAAGCCCGAAATAATATAATGTTTTGTTCATAGAGGCAAGTATTTTTTTTATATTTTGAATAAATTAGATAAAAACCGAGGTTATTATGAAATATTACCAGATCTTGCTGATCATACTCTTCTCATTTTGCTTTGCCGGAGAACTTGATGACATAAAAAAAGACATCGATTTTTTGGCATCTGAGACCTGCAGGGGCAGAAGTCTGGCGGGAGATGGGATTTTTAATGCTGAATCCTATATCAAAGACGAATTGGGAAAAATCGGGATTTCGACAACAATCCAATCGGTAAACTATAAACTGAACATGACCCTTGAAACGCCTATATGTGTTATTAACGGTGATACTTTGCGTCCGGGGTATGATTTTATCCCACACCCCTTTTCCGCATCGGTAGACAATGAATTCACTTTAGAGGAGATCGAGTTGGCTGACAGCGCTAAGCTTGCTTCAATAAAAGAAGATAAGAAGCTTTACTCTTTGTCATCCGCCAGAAGATACATGTTAAAGAAAAGCAAAAGAAAAGACAGAAATACGCTTTTGCTTTTTACGGGTAATTATCCTCTTATAAGTAATCAGAGTAAACAATATAAACGTCCGGCCCTTCAGGTCAATAAAGAATTTGTGAAAGATGATCTGAACACAGTATATATGTATAATAAAGTCGAATGTAAAAAGGTTAAAACGAACAATATCATTGCAATAATAGAAGGCACGGAATATCCGGATTCCATGATCTGTGTAGCGGCACATTATGATCATATGGGTGCATTAGGTGACATTTATTATCCCGGAGCGAACGATAATGCTAGCGGTGTGGCAGTTCTTTTATCGCTGGCAAGATATTTTGCGGATACCCCTCCGCCGGTTACCCTGGCATTTTGCTTTTTTACGGGTGAGGAACAGGGTTTAAAAGGATCGTGGCAATATGTAAAGAAGCCTGTTTTTCCCTTGAAAAAGGTCATTATGGCTATAAATCTTGATATGGTCGGATCGGGTCTTAAAGGCTATGGCATTGTTGCCGGTAATGACCACCCCGAAGATATTTCGATCTTTGAAGATATCCGTGAAGCACAGGGTTTCGGAGATCTGAAATTGCGGCACAATTCTCCTAACAGCGACCATTTCCCTTTCACAGACAAGGGCGTGCCGGCTTTATTTTTCTATGCATCCGGTGGAGAACAGCCTTACCATCACCCTGATGATGTTCCGGAAACGCTGGATTGGCAGGCGATCGAGAATACCGTGTTGATGATTAAAAATTATATTCTTCAGAGGATCAAAAGATAAAAATATGAAAAGTGCGGAAAAATGTGGAATTCCGTAACTTTAAAAATGTTAAGACGCGATTCTTGACCTGCGAATCCGCCAGTCCCGCAGGGACTCCTTTGGAGCTGGCGGAGAAAAAGGTTATCACGTCTCTTTATTTATTGATGATTTTCAGAACCTTGAGCGCGATATTCCGAGGGTGTCATTCCGACGAATTTTTTAAACAGAGTATTAAATGATGATTTTGAATTAAAACCGGCATCATATCCAATAGCCAGAACGGTAAGGTTGTTGTTTTTAGGGTTTTTTAGTCTTTGTTTAGCATCTTCAATACGGTATTCGTTGATGAAAGTATAAAAATTTTTCCCCAGTTCTTCATTCAATATCTGGGTGACATGATGGCGGGGCACCCTGAGTTTTTGGGCTACCTCAAGAATGCTCAGTTCAGGATCTTGATATAAACGATCCTTGTCCATTAGTTCTATCAGCCTCTCTTTTAATTTCTGAATATTTATCGGCTTAAGTCCTGAACGTACGTATCTGGGTTTCTCGATAATTGGCTCCGGCGGATAGATGAGGTCTTGCTGATATCCGAAGATGGAGAAAGCAAAGGAATAGAAAACGAGTGTAATATTGCCAAGCAGCAAAGGATCGAAATTAAAGTTTTGCGCAAAAACCCGGGTAAATCCGATAGCGAATAAACCAATATAGATCACAAAAAATGAAATGGAAACGAATAAGGCCCATCCGAGCGTGACCTTCTGAGAGGTGTAGGAAAAAAGATCTCTGATCTTTTTTCTGTGCCGATTAAGGTTTATGAACGTCAAAATGGAATAGGTAAAGATCGAGACCATCAAAAGGATGGCATAAGTAAAACGAACTCCACGGTAAGGATCATTGTCAAGATACTCATCAAAGATCAGGATGGGTTTATTACGGTAAATGATCGCCAGAATAAAGATCGCGATGGCAGGTAGTATGTAAGCAATATAATAAGAACGCAATTTCGGCTTTTCATCGATCAGTGTACGGATATAGATATACATCAGCGGAGCATAGATGAAAGGTGAAATGGGAAATGCGGTGATAGAGAACCGGGTGTTAAAAAGAGAGATAAGCATTTGTAATGCGATCGCAAAAAGCCAGACTGCCAGGATCTTATCGGGAAGCTTTAAGTTTTTCTTGATCAAAATCATGATGCCGGCAAAGGTTGCTTGCGTCAGACCGATACAAAGCACAACGATATTTACCAGCGAATACTCACTCATAACGGACTCTTAGGGATACAGACCTTGCAGTACGGAATCCCTTTTGGATGTTTTTATGGCATCGGGGTAGACCGGAACCACCTTAAGGCGTAATTCCTGGCCTTCTTTCATGATACTTGCCAATGGGTCTTCTTTAACACGGAGGAATCGATAACCCAAAGTATAATATTTTACTTGTTCATAAGGTAATTGTTCATCTTTATGTTCTTTGTTGAATGCTTTGATCTCCTCATTTTTCACTTCGATCGGAGCATTGTATTCTTCTTTTTTAAGATTAGATGCTTTGACTTTTTCCAGTACGTCAAGATAAGGTTGCTGTATAACTTTTGGCGGTGTCGAATGCAGCATATAAACGGTGCCGTCGTCATCTTTGATGATCATACCAAAATGACCGATCCAGCGATTGTTTTTATATCCGCGTACCACTCCGATCAAATCCCCGGTCTCCAATTTATCTACGATCTGAGGCATAGCTTCAATGGGAACGTAAGACCAAACAAGCGAATCTTCCGGCATATTGTAAGGAACACCGCGCTTTGCGAAAAACTTCCCCTTGTTTACTTTCATCGTATCCAGTTCGATAAGATCTCCCGCCAGCTCCTTTGTAATATTGTCTGCAAGCCAGGTATTGTTGGGACCCCAGTCGAAACCACCGTAATGATTTCTGTTAATGTAGGAGATAATACCGTCTTTATAACGGATACGCTGCAAAATTGAAAAGAAACTCTGCCAGTCGTGCGCCATTGACATAGCAAGTATGTGCTCGGTGAACACAACACAATCGCTTTTATCGAGGATGTAGAGAGGTTGACGATCGTAGATCTCAGCAGGGTATTCACCGAGAAGGTAGATCTCATACGGTTGATCCAAACCTTTTCTGGAAAGATGTTTCATGCGTTCATGAATATCGGGAACGGTATATTGCAAATAGGGAAGATAGGTATCCAGATCTTCCTCTGAAAATTTAAAAAGTGGCTTTGTCTTCAGTTCGCGAAGATAGTCACGGTCAATATCAAGCGTGTCCGCGGCTGCTTTATCTGAATCTGACAGTTCCGGCAAAGGACGTTCGCAACCGGCAAGCAAGATCAGGATGATTGTTAATAGTATAATAATCGCTTTTTTTGTCATGAGAACTCCTCATTATTTTTCGGAAAGTTAAGGATAAAAGGCAAAAGTAAAAAGACAAAATGTAAAAGAACTATAAATTGAGCACGGGGCACTGAGAAATTATACTTGCATTTATAAGCAGTATTATTCAGTTTCGGTTATCGTTTATTCCACCTTCACCAAGGCTTCGGCGGACAGGCGTTTGTGATTTACACACCCCACACCCCCAATCCCTAAATTATCATGTGATAAAACATTTCCATTTCGAGACTAAATTAACTATTTTCCCTAACTTAATGAAAAGGCGAAAATGACCGATAAATCAAAACGTGTTCAGAAATATATAAATAATCCACAAAAAGCCGTTTGGAGTTTGACACTTCCCGTTCTTTTGGGAATGATCGTTCAATATCTTTACAATTTAACCGATACGTTTTTTGTCAGCCGCTTAGGTGAAGACGCCATAGCCGCCATGCAATTCAATCTGCCCTTTGTTTTCTTTGCCATTTCCATTTGCTTTGGACTTGGTATCGGGATCACCGCGCTTATTTCACAGGCCTTGGGCGCTAAAGACAGTCACCGCGCCAACAATGCCGCTGAGCATGCAGTTCTTATGGGTGTTTTTCTGGGTGTACTGATCTCCGGCCTCAGTATAATTTTCAGATACCCTATTTTTAGATTATTGGGAGCTCCCGATCATATCATTGATCTTGCCATCCAATACTTTGAAGTTATCGTTTTTGGTTTTGTTTTCAATATTCTCGGTGTCTTTTTCCGTTCGATCATGTCCGGCGAAGGCGATGTAAAAACACCGGTTCGCTTTGCTATCGTTGGAACGGTTATCAACATTATACTGGACCCCATTTTTATATTTGTTTTTAAAATGGGAATTG
>JAIPIT010000059.1 GCA_021734505.1 Fidelibacterota bacterium
CAGTTTTATTGCGACTTTGTTGACGACCATACCATTATTCATCAATTACCTTTCCGGCACCTCACCCGCCCGTCAGCTTATCGTGCATCTGCACGTCTGGTTTGGACTGGCATTCTTAATTTTTGCCATAGTAAGCATGATATTGATGAAAAAGAATAAGAACTGAAGTCTAACATTGAAATTTAGCGCCCTTCAGGCTGTTTAGGCGTCCTCGGACGCGTTTAAGGTTTAAGCGTTTAACGTTTAATTCATCATCTATCATTAATAATTTCTCTCAACTCTCAACTCTCAACTCTCAACTCTCTACTTTAAGTTGTATTTTTATTTTCAAAATATTACTTTAATATTATTGTTCGATATAATAATCAAATTTACCACTTCAAACTCATGACGGGTAATCTATGAAAGAACATGTTGTTATTGTTGGCGGGGGACTGGCGGGATTGACGGCCGGGGCATTTCTTGCTAAAGAAGGAATTTCAGTCACGCTATTTGAAAAAGAAGAGCGTTTGGGAGGTCTGGTCAATTCTTTTGAACGGGAAGGCTATGTTTTTGACGGGGGGCTAAGGGCAGTGGAAAGTTCCGGACTGATCATATCCGCCCTGAATGACCTGGGGATCGATCTGGAACTCATCAAAAGCACAGTCTCACTGGGGATCGAAGACCACATCATTCCTTTGAAAGAAACAAATGATATCAATGAGTTTGAAGGTCTTATTAAACGCCTTTATCCTGAAGAGTCAGAGGCCATCGACATCATCATGCGGGATATCAGAAATGTCATGAAATACATGATGGTTCTGTTGGGAAACGAAGCACCGGTTTATAAAAGCGGAGAGGAAAAGCAAAAAGTATCTTTCTTTAAAACCGTGCTGCCATGGCTGGTCAAATTGATCTCAACCATACCAAAATTAGCGAAATTTAAAATGCCGGTGGAAGAGTATCTGTCAAATATCACCCAAAACCAGGCACTGATCGATATTATCATTCAGCATTTTTTCGAAGGGACGCCTGCTTCTTTCGCATTAAGTTATTTTTTGTTTTATTTCGACTATAATTACCCCAAAGGCGGAACCGGCTCATTACCTGAAGCCCTTGTCAATTACATGAAAGAGCATGATTGCCTTATCCATACCGAAACCAAGATCTGTTCACTGGATCCGGAAAATAAGATCATCCGGGATCAGCACGGTCAAACCTATCATTACGATCATCTGATCTGGACGGCGGACAACAAATACCTGTATTCTATTGTCGACAGTTCGAAAATATCCAACGGGAAATTAAAGAAAAAAGTCAGCCGCAGACAGGAAGCCATCAAAGATCTCAGAGGGGCGGAATCTGTTTTATCAGTGTATTTGGGAGTTGACAAGGATCCCGAATATTTTAATTCGATCTGCACAGAGCATGTTTTCTATACACCCGATAAACGAGGGCTTCATGTTGCAAAACCTGATCATATGAAAGCATGGCTAAAAAATAATCATCCTGATAAAAATCAGAAAAATAAAGAACATATCAAAAATTATCTCAAAGATTACTTTTACTATAATACCTTTGAGATATCATTCCCCGTATTGCGTGATCTATCATTGGCGCCTAAGGGCAAAACAGGTATGATCGTGAGCTGTCTGTTTGATTATGATCTCTGTAAACATATCAATGATTCGGGATGGTATGAAGAATTTAAAACCTTCAGTGAAGACTTGATCATTGATATTCTTGATAAAAGTTTGTTCCCGGGCTTGAAAGCATCTGTTGAACTGCATTTTTCTGCAACACCTTTAAGTCTTGAAAAGCATACCGGCAACACCGATGGAGCAATTGTTGGGTGGGCTTTTACCAATCCCTATATGCCGGTCCCGCAATCCATGATCAGTATGCCAAAAGCTGTAGAGACCGTCATGCCGCACATCTATCAGGCGGGACAGTGGACCTACAGTCCTGCCGGATTGCCCATATCATTGCTGACAGGTAAAGTTGCAGCCGGCAGGGTAAAGAAAAAAGTCAGGAAGCGGTAACCGGAAGCCAGAAGCCGGAAGTCAGAAGCCGGAATATAGCAGGCAGTAAAAAGCAAGGATTTTTTGCGAGCTTGTTTAGGGTTTAACGTTTAAATTCCTCATCACTATTATCTCCAGCCCTTACTAAATCTATGAGACCCCCTTCTTTTTTAAACGGTATTTTATGTATAATAAAATAAATCCGATAAGTGGTATCAGAATGTCAGTATATAAAACCGTCCCGCTGTTCCCCGGAGAAAGATTTTGAGCAGAGATGACATCATAAATATGTTTGGCGGCGGCGCCCAATAGAAAAACAGCCGGTCCTGTTATCGCCGCCAGACGCAAACCCGAACGACCCTTATATGCAAGAAAACCCACCAATGCAAAGCCAAGACTCGCCATGCCTACTTCTATCTGAAAAGGACTGTCTTCCCAGCCAATAAAACTCGCGATCTGTTGACTAAAAAAAACATGGAAAATAAAATTTAGAAAAAAATTGAATCCGATCGAGAAGAGAAGAAAATTTGAAAAAATATGTTCAACAACAAATGAAGCGCTTCTTTGTTCTTTTTTTAAAACAATTTCCAGTCCCGCAACGATAAACCCAAGAATTAAAAAGCTTAAAGTGAAGTTCTCAAGCAGTAACCTTATGATCTTTTCCATTCCTTACCTCGTGTCATAAATACGTTTCCTGAATTAATATATAAAATCACGAACGCATTAACCATTAATTAACTTGAATGTGTCTATATAGTGAAGTAGTTTTTAACCATTAAAAGGAGACACACCATGTACAAATTGATAAAGCAGCTGAAAACAGTTTCTATGATCGTATTGTTTTCGCTTTTTAGCGGTCTGGTCTTTGCTCAGACCCTGAAGATCGAACCTGAAGAGATCGAGTTAACTGTTGGTGATACGCTTCAAGTTGAGGCGGTATTCATCGATTCGAATGAGAATGAGATCGATACTTCTGTCGTTTGGACCGTTGATCCGCACCAGCTGGCAACGGTCAACAGCAAAGGAATATTGGTTGCAAAAAACGAGGGAGAAGGCGTCCTGATCGCAACGCTTGATGAACTCAGTGATACCGTTGATCTGCTAATTGATCCAATGGAAAATGGGCAGGATGATGTTTTATTGCCCGCTGTAGAGATCGTACAAGGCGATTTGGAGATGTACGTCGGGGACACATTGCAGTATTCTGTTGTTTACATCGATACCAATGAAGTTCAAACGGATACCGTGGGCGTTTGGAATTTAAGACCCGATTCTTTGGGTGCGCTTGACAGTACAAGCGGGCAATTTATTGCAGCTCGTCCCGGTGAAGGACTGGTAGAGGTTTACGTCGGCGAACTGATGGCCTGGGCCTATGTCAGCGTTTTTCCTTCGGGAAATCTTGAGGATCCCGAAGGACCCAATGAATACTGCGATTTTATTCTTTTCCCCAGGGATACGATCATAGCGATCGGTGATCAGGTCCAATATTCTGTTTATGAAAAAACACAGAGTGACAGTTCCGGTCCTAAAATGGATACGACATTTACCTGGAGTCTGGAAGGTATGCCGGTCGGGTCGATCGATCAAAACGGACTGCTCAATGTCTCTGCTACGGGATTTGCGATCGTTAAGGTCGAATTGGGCGATATGTCTGCATCCGCATTGGTCATAGTTCAGGATTCAACACTTGATGACAGCTTGAACAATATAACGATAACCCGCGACAGTCCCAGCCCAATGGGTTATTCAATTATGCAAGAATTGACCGAAGGCGAGATCTGGACACTGGGCGGATTGCCGCATCCCATGAATGTGCTTAACGGTGGACAGATCTATTTCCCCATTGGTTCTTTAACCGAAGATATCCGAATTCATATAAGTCTGCCTCAATTCGCAGAGATCCGTGGAGACAGCGTTGGCTGGGGACATGAAGGTGTGCTGGCCGGTGTTGATTTTACCGTGATGGTGAACGATACCATACAAGAACCGTACATTTTTGAAACACCGCTGGTCGTCGGTTTGGTCTTTAAACGCGGATTACTGAATAATCTGGGTATTGATCCCGAAACATTGAGCATGTATTTTACCTCAATGGATGGCGACAGCATACTCTTCGATCCAACCGGAATAACCGCCACAACGGTCGATCTAAACTTCAACCGGATCTTCTCGGGTGTTGCCCATTTCAGTTCACTTGCAGTTGCCGGTGAAACGGTTTCAACATCCATTGACCATGATACGCATATCCCGGCGGAATACACGTTGGAACAGAACTATCCCAACCCCTTCAATCCTGTCACAACTTTAAGATACACCCTGCCGGAAGCACAGAACGTGAATATCACGATCTACGACCTTACGGGACGACAGGTTGAAACTCTGATCAACAGGTATCAAACTGCCGGAAGCTATTCATTGAAGTGGAATGCCTCCAGCTACAGTTCCGGAGTATACTTTTATCGTCTGCAGACCGGATCATTCACATCCACCAAAAAGATGATCCTGATGAAATAAAGATCATCCTTGAACGAAATCAGCATAAGCCATCCTTAACCGGATGGCTTTTTTTTGAACTTCGAAATAAAACTTTGTGTCGTTTAAACTTTAATTATGTGGTTTTTTATTATTATGGACTTGACTTAAATTCTAAAATACGATATATTCTATCTGATTAGTAGTATATAATAAGTTTGGATTAATAATGAAATTATCGGTCAAAAGCGAATATGCATGTCTTGCCCTGATCACCTTGTCTGAAATGTACGAAGGCGGTGAATTAAGTTCCATAACCAAAATAGCGGAAAGCAAAGAGATCCCAAAAAAATATCTTGAGCAAATTCTGCTTATTTTAAAACGTGGCGGCTATGTTAGAAGCTATAAGGGGCCAAAGGGCGGCTATAAACTCGCAAAAAGTCCCGATCAAATCAATGTTGCGGAAATTATCCGGCTTATGGATGGAGCATTAGCGCCGGTCGAATCGGTCAGTTCATATTTCTTTGAACACACGCCAATCGAAAAAAGCCCCAAGCTTCTGAGTGTTTTTCGCCTTCTGCGCAATTATATCTCAGATACTCTTGAGCAACTTACATTTGATGAATTAATAGAATAAAATTTTTTGATCAAATAGTCTACTATACCCATAGGATATATATGTATAAGGGGTCTGGTTTTTTAATTTGTGTTGAACGGGGTAGGATTTAACCATAAGTCATGAAATGAAAAAAATTTTAAGCATACTGTTTATTTGTTTTTGTCTAATCTCCGGATTGATGGCAGGGGATGAGAGTGGAAGCGAAAGTGATAAGATATCGATGAATGATCCAGATACGGGTATTCGATTTTCATACTTTATTCAGCCGATCGCATATATGGGAATAAATGACGAATATGATGATTTTCATAACACATTTAACATCAAAAGGGCCAGAATCGATACACGTATAAATATCGATAAGTATATTTGCGGAAGGATCCAAGGGGATCTGACCCGTTCACCGGCCTTGTTGGATGCCTATATCGACCTAAAGATAAATGATAACATTTCATTTAGAATGGGAAAATATAAATCCCCGCTCAGTCTTGAACGTTCTCAATCTGTGCCGTCATTGCTTTTTAATGATTTTGCCTACACAGCTTCAGTAGCGCCCAATCGTGATATCGGTGTTTCTTTTCACGGCAACTTTTTAAATCGCAAGCTTGATCTTTACCTGGCATGTATGAATGGGTCCGGAAGCGGAGGCTCGTCTATCGGCGATCCAAAAGACTTAATAATTCATCTTGGACTCTCGCCTTTTGACACTGAAAGAACGAACGCCGCCAACAAACTGCTGATCGCGGCCGGAGCAATGATCGGAAAACGAAGCGAAGAAAACATGTCAGGGATAAAAACACCTGCCGGTACCGACATATTCCATTACCGGACTTCCGTTACCGGCCAGGGGAAAATATGCCGTATATCACCTCAAATCAGACTGATCACAGATGGGGTCTTTTTACTGGGCGAATATATTTACTCCGATTACGGAATTGCCGATTCTGCGGGTGTAGAGTTCCGTGTGCAGGATAAGGTATGGACATTAAGCGGAGGATACCTGATCTGTGGCGGTAATCGAACAGAAAAAGGTGTAGAATTAGATGAAGATGCGGTTTTATCCCGAGGCGGTAAAGGGGCTCTTGAATTTGTTGCGCGCATTCACGGATATCATGCGGATCAGAGAGTTTTTGAGCGATTTGTATCCTCTGCTGCCTGTGCAAGCCAAGTGGTCAGTTTGGAAACCGGACTTGAATGGTATTATGCAGACAATAGCTGTGTCAGGCTGATATATACAAGATCGATCTTTGAAAAAGGATCTGTTGAAGGCGACCGTCCTACCGAAAATACAATACAACTTAGCTTAAATCTAAACGGAAAATTATAAAAGGAGCAGAAAATGAGTTTGGAACATATCGTACTAATTTTATTATTGGCTTTTGTTTGTGAACTGATCGATTCTTCATTGGGCATGCTTTATGGGACCATATTGTCACCTGTTTTGATCATCGTTGGATACGACCCCTTGATCGTAGTTCCTTCCATTCTTTTATCACAAGCGGCATCTTCATTACTGGCGAGCTTTCGCCACAAACAATTCAAGAATATTGAATTGTATGAAAAAAAAGGAGAAAAAAAGAAACTTTCACAAGACTCCAAAGTCATTATTTTAATAGGTCTATCGGGTATTGTTACAACAATAATTGCCGCTTTTATTGCCGTTAGCATTCCCAAGCAGGCGCTTAAAATATACATCGGCGCTCTTGTCCTGGTGATGGGTGTCATTTTGCTTATTAAAACTAAATATAAATTTTCCTGGAATAAGATTTTCGTTGTCGGGGTCATTTCGGCATTCAATAAAGCTATATCCGGGGGCGGGTTCGGTCCCGTAGTGACAACCGGACAAATTATCAGTGGCCGACCGGTAAAAAAATCAATTGCCTCGACTCTTTTCGCGGAGTTTCCCATATGTATTGCAGGGTTCATAACATACCTTATATTGAATGGTTTGTCTGACTGGAATCTTGTGATATATACGTCTATTGGCGCTCTTTTAGCTGCTTATGTGGGTCCTTATATCACATCGCGCATCAAATCTGAAAAAAAATTAATATTAGCTCTGGGAATCATTGTCACCTTGCTTGGTATTTGGACGATTCTCAAAACAATACTGTAAAAAACTGATTAAACATTCTAATTATAACGGGATCGGGATGACACTTTTTATCGCTTAAAGTTTAAGGTTTAAAGTTCAATACATCATTATTTTCTTCTGATCTCATTGATCCAAGACGGCGGCTTTCTTCTTGTCCACCGGGCAAAGCCAAGTTTTTCTCCGACATAGAATTGTCGGTAAGCTTTAACCGGATCTCCCGGCACTCGATACTTTTCGGGCATAGCCTGGGGAAATTCGGTGAGTCCTTTTGATTCAAATCTCATATCGTCGACCGCTTTAATAACGGCCAGGGATTTGTGGTCTGCGGATGTTTCAAACCTGAAACGATACTCCTCGTTCAGTGCGTTCGCCAGTTTTTTCAGCCATTCCAGATTATCATAGGATTCGCCAGCCCAAAGAACACAGGGATGCTTTACGTGGGTTGATCTATAAGGTGTTTCAAATCCCTTCTCATTAAGCGCCGTGCAGGCGATCTGTGCGCTCTCAAGGATCATTTTTACAACGTGCTGATCGCAATGATATTGCGCGCATTTTTCGATATTGAGATCAAGTATGAAAATATTCATAGGTTTTCCGGTTGTTGTTATGAACGCGGATGATGTCCATTGTCAGATATTACCCGATCCATATTCTTGCTTTCATGAAGGGCTTTAAGATAGATATTGGACGATCGTTGTTTGTCAATATCACCGGTCAATAGCCTGACAAGCAGCATGATCAAGAACATACCGAGCCAGATCGATGCATAAAAAAGCAGGTGCTGAAGGTTGCTCTGATCGCTGCCCTCAGGCAATTGAACAACAAATAGAAATGCGTCATGAATGAAATGAAATATGATCGCCGCATAGAGATTGCCGGTTCTCAGAACAACGTAGGTAAAAGCAATGGCGATCACACCGACGGTCAGAATATCCACGATCCCCCAAGGACTAATATCCTTGACGTGCGATAATGTGAAAAGAACAGCCTGGAGGACCATGGCTTTTTTGATGCTCTTTAAATATTTGATCAATACGATCATTATGAAGCCACGAAAGATCACTTCTTCAAAAATTCCGGGTACAAGAATGAAATACATGTGTTGCGGGTCGAGCGTTGACGGATGAAACACATAATCTCCAGATAGCAGAGAGCCCAGCAACATAAATGACAGCGAAAGGAGTCCAAACAGCAGTCCCATCAGCAACGATGCCGGTAACTTTTCAGGCGATAACAAACCGATGTCAATGAGATTTTTTCTGCCTTGCACCTGCATGGGAATCCCGATCTTGAATGGTATAAGATAGCATGTCGCCACGAAGAGAATGATCAATTTAAGACTGGTGCTGATGTAATCAGTATTTGAAACAGGGATAAATATCCTCAGCAGCATGGGGGACACGGTCGCAAGAACATAAAAAATCATGGGGATCGCAATTTTCAGACCATAAAACAATTCTTTCTTATTTTCTTTGGTTTTCATATGATTATCCTTCACGTCTTCAATGATAATAAGACAAATTCCCCAATAAGTTATGAGTTACATTTCAGTATGCAAAATTATAATTTAACATAAGCTTTTTCCAAGATCGTCACTAGATTTTCAGTCTTTATAAAAAATATATCAGCATTTTCTCATATTATCAATATCTCTGTTTTACCTTTTTCGTTAAAACCCTTACCATAAATTTCAATAATTTGTTTGAGATTTGAAACTATTTGGCTATTATACCAAATACGACATTAGGGAGTTTGAAAATGGACAAGAAAACAAAAGAATTATACAAGGCTAAAGCAGATGTTTTAAAAGCATTGGGGCACCCGACCCGGTTATGGATGGCAGAGCAATTGTCCGAAGGCGAACGCTGTGTTTGTGAATTCGTCAAGGAAATCGATGCCGATTTCTCAACCGTTTCAAAGCATTTGAATATTTTAAAACAAGCGGGTATTGTAGAAGATGAAAAACGAGGATTAAATGTTTATTATAAGTTGAAAGTCCCATGTATACTGAATTCGATGAGCTGTGTTGAAGCCGTTCTGTCGGCAAAATTGAAATCACAGATCGATATGGCAAAATGAAAAATACAATTATTGGAGAACATATATGGTGAATTGGAGAAAAGAGTGGAAAATACTGGCGATCATTGGAACTGTTTTCCTGGCGTTCTTTTATTTGCCGGTAGGAACACCACGTTTTGATAATGCGATCATGGAAGCACTGCAGCTGGCAAAATGGTATGCACAAGAGCATGTACTGCTTTGTCTGATCCCGGCCTTTTTCATTGCCGGTGCGATCGCGGTTTTCGTCAGCCAGGCATCGGTAATGAAATATCTTGGCGCCAAAGCCAAAAAAGTCGTAGCCTATGGTGTTGCGTCGGTATCGGGATCGATCTTGTCGGTCTGTTCCTGCACCATCCTCCCCCTGTTCTCGGGCATCTACAAGATGGGTGCCGGACTCGGTCCTGCAACAACGTTTTTATATTCGGGACCTGCGATCAATATTTTAGCGATCGTGTTGACTGCCCGTATTTTAGGACCCGAGTTAGGTATTGCAAGAGCCGTTGGGGCGATCGTTTTCAGTATTATCATCGGACTACTCATGCAGTTCATCTTTAGAAAAGAAGAAGCCGAAAAAGCAGCAGCACAAATGGCCATGCCGGAAGAGGAAGTCAAACGACCGCTCTGGCAAAATGCACTATATTTTGCATCTCTTGTCGGGATCCTTCTTTTTGCCAACTGGGGCAAACCAGATCAGGCGACCGGCGCATGGGCGGCGATATACAATGCCAAATGGTTTCTGACGTCGGGTTTCTCGATAGGATTAGGACTGATGCTGATATTCTGGTTCGGAATGAAGTGGTGGAAAGTCGTTATTACTGCTGTTCCGGTAACTTTGCTTGCGATCTTTTTCCCCGAGCAGCCATTGATCGCATTCACGGCGGGTGTTATCGGTATTTCCGTCTTTACCAGCACCGATAAGGGGGAAACATCCGAGTGGTTCGAATCATCATGGGGATTCGCAAAACAGATCATGCCATTGTTGTTGATAGGTGTATTAATTGCGGGAGCTTTGTTGGGGCGTCCGGGCAACGAGGGACTTATTCCATCAGAATGGGTCTCAAAAGCTGTTGGCGGCAATTCCTTATTATCGAATTTCTTTGCATCATTTGCCGGAGCGTTCATGTACTTTGCAACTCTGACGGAAGTTCCGATCCTTCAGGGCTTGATCGGCAATGGCATGGGGAAAGGTCCGGCGCTTGCGCTGTTGCTGGCAGGACCCGCACTAAGCTTGCCCAACATGCTTGTGATACGAAGCGTTCTTGGAAATAAAAAAACTTTAGTATTCATCTCACTTGTGATCGTCATGGCAACGATCAGCGGGATGATATACGGGACAATATTTGCATAAAAAAGGAGTAATAAAATGAAGATCCAAATCTTGGGAACAGGATGCCCAAAATGTAAAAAGCTTGAGGAAAATACTAAACAAGCCGCAATGGAATTGGGCATAGAACATACGATCGAAAAAGTAACGGATATAAATGACATTATGGCTTTCGGCGTGATGATGACACCGGCTCTTGCTATTGATGGAGAAGTGAAATTAGTTGGAAAAGTTCCCGATGTTGAAGAACTGAAAAATATTTTGAAAAAATGTTCTAACCGATAAATAAAAATAGATCCTGAAGGAGGCTTCATTTTGAAAACAAATATTAAATACTCATTGATTAATTTTGCAATGATCGTTTTGATCGCCATTTCACTGGTTTCCTGCGGGAAATCTGTTAAAGGTACACCAACATTGCTTGATTTGGGCTCCGATAAATGCATTCCCTGCAAAGCAATGGCACCGGTACTTGAGGAATTGAAGGCAGATTATGTTGGAGTACTGGAAGTGGAATTCATAGATGTCTGGAAACCGGAGAACCAGCAAGCGGCAACCAACTACGGAATTGAAAAAATTCCCACTCAAATCTTTTTTGATCCCGAAGGTAATGAGCTTTGGCGGCATGTGGGGGTTCTCTCGAAAGAGGAGATATTGACCAAATGGAAAGAACTCGGTTATGATCTCAAACCGGTCAAGACGGCAAAAGCGACAGGTGTTTTGGACGATTGTTCAGATTGCACAGAGATCGATGAACAAAGCGGAGGCCGCAGTTGCCAATAAGCAAAGCGACAAAACAAAGATTGCAAAAAGTGTGTTCCGGGATATTGCTGGTGTTTGCACTGGTCAGCATCGGCTATATGCTGGGAAAGAACTCTCAACCAAATTCATCTGACTCCAAATTATCCGTTAATGGTGGAGATCATATTGCGGTGTACTATATGCATTCGACCTTCCGTTGTGAGACGTGCAATACCATTGAGGTCATGACCAAGGACTTGCTTGATAGCGATTATGCTCAAGAGCTATCAAGCGGGATGATAAAATGGCAAGAAGTGGACTTTATGAAAAATAAAGAACTAGCGCAGGCTTTTGAGATTGCTGCCTCATGTGTGGTCGTTGCAAAGATAAGCAATGGAAAAATTGCCAATTTTCAGCGCCTTGACGAGGTTTGGTCACTACTCAATAAACCCGAGCGATTTAATGATTATATTAGAACTGCTATCGAAGTTTATATAAAAGCGGAGAATGATCAATGAGCGGTCTTGCAATTTTCACGGCCTTATGGTTGGGGCTGTTAACCGCTGTCAGCCCTTGTCCTTTGGCAACCAATATAGCTGCCATCTCCTTTATTGCGCGCAAGGCCGGACATAAAGAACATGTTCTGCTTTCGGGCTTGCTG
>JAIPIT010000003.1 GCA_021734505.1 Fidelibacterota bacterium
CCGGGTTTTAAACCCGGTGTTTTTATATTCATCATAAATATCAACCCCAACTTCATGGAGGGGTTGACCTCTTTGAATATCGAACAATTGAACATTTAAACAATTGAATTTGGTCAACCCTTCGACGGAGCCTGTCCCGATGAATATCGGTGCTCAGGGTTGAATATTTTTATTGAATCTATTTCCCGGCATTTCATGCCGGGCTTTAACACGATTCACCCCTCGATGAACTCGGGGT
Organism: Fidelibacterota bacterium; assembly: GCA_021734505.1. Lineage (GTDB taxonomy): Bacteria > Fidelibacterota > Fidelibacteria > Fidelibacterales > Fidelibacteraceae > M50B103. The sequence goes on from JAIPIT010000003.1 coordinate 239, forward strand.
TATATCTTAGCTCTTACATTATACGTCTCACGTCTTACGTTTTACGTTTTACGTCTTCGGATTCACGTCTCACGTTTTACGATTTTTGCCTTTGTACTTTTGCCTTTTGCCTTTAAATTTGCCCTTATGATACAACTCGTCGACATTTCGGTAAATTTTGGAGCCCAAACAGTTTTTGACAGCTGCTCTCTTGCCTTACCTCCCGGAAAGCATTTCGGACTGGTAGGACAGAACGGCTCGGGCAAATCGACGCTTTTAAAAATGATCGCCGGGATGGCGGAACCTAACGAAGGTCAGGTCGTCGTTCCCAAGAGCATGAAAGTTGCCTATCTCCCCCAGGAGATCGCTTATAATAATGCCAAAACATTCCTTTTAGAGGAAGTTCTGACCGTTTTTGAGCATATTTTTAAACTTGAACAAGAAATGCGCACACTCGAAGCCGACATTGCTGAAGATCATAGCGCAGAATTACTGCAAGCTTATGACAAAGTTCAGGAAAAATTCCATCAGCTTAACGGATATGCCGTTGAAGCAAGAGCAAAAGAGATCCTGACCGGATTGGGATTCAAAGAAAGCGATTTTAACCGTTCAGTCTCGGAATTTTCCGGCGGCTGGCATATGCGCATCGCTTTGGCAAAGATACTGCTTAAAGAGCCCGATTGTCTCATGCTGGATGAACCGACCAATCATTTGGATATGGAAACCTTGGTCTGGCTAGAAAATCTGCTCTCCGCCTACCGCGGAACGCTGATCATGGTCTCTCATGATAGATATTTTCTTGATAAGCTCATCAATGCCGTTATCGAGGTTGAAAATGGAAAGATCATCAGCTATACCGGAAATTTTACCGATTATGAGATCCAAAAAGAACAACGCATTGAACATGAACTGGCCGTACTGAAAAATCAGCATCGCAAAATAGCTCATCTTGAGCAATTCGTAGAACGATTCCGTTATAAAGCCAGCAAGGCCAAACAGGTTCAGAGCCGTGTAAAACAATTATCCAAGATCAAAGTCACAGATGTTGATACGCATACCGCTAAGATCAGGTTTTCATTCAATAAACCCGAACGAAGCGGCGATCCGGTTGTTGCAGCGCAGAATTTAGGTTTTTCCTATGATGTGACTCCGATCTTCACTGACTCTAACTTTGAGATCCGTCGCGGTGAAAAAGCCGCATTGGTCGGTCCTAACGGCGTGGGTAAATCTACGCTCATGAAGCTTATTACGGGAGAACTGGAAGCACAGGAAGGCAAACTGTCGCTGGGATACAACCTTTCGATAGGCTATTTTGCTCAGCATCATCTGGAACAGCTGGACGGACAAAATACCGTCCTGGATGAGATCTGGAATGCAGCGCCCTTTTTACCCCGCAATGAAGTCAGATCCATGTTGGGACGTTTCCTTTTTTCCGGTGATGATGTTGAAAAACGCGTATCGGTGCTGAGCGGCGGTGAAAAAAGTCGTATGGTGCTCATTAAATTACTGCTTTCCAAAGCAAATTTTCTCATTCTCGATGAACCGACCAATCACCTGGACATGCAAAGTAAAGAGATCCTGGCATCCGCTCTGGATGATTTTGAGGGATCAGTCCTGATTGTATCTCACGATAGGTTCTTCCTGGATATGCTGGTCACTAAAGTTGTGTACTTCAAAAACAATCATGGCAAAGAATTTCTGGGCAACTACTCCGACTATGAAGCAAAATTCCTTCTCACTGACGATAAAACATCAAAAATAGATGAAAAGCCTCTTGAACTCGACCGGAAAGCCAAAAAACGACTTGAAGCGGAAGAGCGTCAAAAACGCTATCAGGCTCAGAAAAGTATCCGGGACGAGTTAGCTAAGTTGAATAAGCAGATCGAGACATTGACAGCCTGCAAAAAAGAGTTGGATGACATGTTCATTGCACCCGATTTCAAGGATCTCTCTCTTGATGAGATGAGCAAGATGTCTCGGGAGCATGAGAAGGTTTCCAGAAAATTGGAAGAAAAAGAATTCAGATGGCTTGAGTTACAGGATATTTTAGAAAATTAATATATCCCGAGCATGTCGAGGGATTTTTCAATTTACAGCCCGGCATAAAATGCCGGGTTATCAAATTCAATATAAAAATCAACCCCGACCTTCTGGAGGGGTTGACCTCTTTGAATATCGAATATCGAACAATAGAACATTTAAACAATTGAATTAGGTCAACCCTTCGACGGAGCCTGTCCCGATGAATATCGGGGCTCGGGGTTGTGATCGTTTTATGACCTTAGGTCCCGGGATTTCATCCCGGGTTATTACCAGTTAAACCCCTCCATTCGTCGGGGTTTTTCGTTTATATATATCGTTATTTCTTTAAATGCCGATCCCGGTACCCCAGCAAATACAAGATCCCGCCCAGACCGATGGTTGAAATGGAATGATTCGCGCATTCTTTAACAACAGGCTTTGCATGATAGGCAATGCCCAGTCCGGCCGTATTGATCATAGGAAGATCATTGGCACCGTCACCGACGGCGATGACCTGTTCAAGATTGATCCCTTCCATCTGGGCGATCAATTTCATGAGTTGGGCTTTTTTCTCGCCGTTCACGATCTCGCCGAGATGTTTTCCGGTCAATTTCCCATCCACGATCTCGAGATCATTGGCATATACATAGTCAATTTTGAGTTTTTTCTTGAGATAATTTCCAAAATATGTAAAACCACCCGACAGGACAGCCACTTTGTAACCCAAATCTTTTAAAGTTGAGATCAATCGTTCAGCGCCTTCGGTAATGGGTAGATTTTCCGCAATATTCTGCATAACGGATTCATCCAGGCCTTTCAGTAAAGCGACTCGTTGTTTAAAGCTTTGATCAAAATCAAGCTCTCCGCGCATCGCCGCTTCGGTGATCTCATGGACTTTATCTCCAACTCCGTGCCGTTTGGCAAGTTCTACGATACATTCTGTCTGAATAAGGGTTGAATCCATATCAAAACAAACGAGACGGCGGTTCTTGCGATAAACATCATCATGTTGAAAGGCAATATCCGCTTCTGTCGTATTCGCCAGGTGAAAGAATTCATCTTTCATCTTTTTTTCATTCTTTGGTCTGCCCCGGACTGAAAATTCGATACAAGCTTTTGTTGTTTTACCATTTTCTTCGATCGGAATACGTCCTGTCAAACGGTTGATGATATCAATATTCAAGCCTTGCTTATAAATAATATTCGTTATTTTTGAAATTTGAGCGGCAGAGATCCTGCGAGACAGCATTGTGATGACATAGCGGCCTTTGGCTTGCTGATTTACCCATTCTTCATATCGTTCGCTCCCAATGGGCGAAAATTTAACAGTGATCTCCAGATCATATGATCTATAGAGAACGTCTTTTAAAATTGAAGATGTTTTTTCTTCTTCAACTTCCACCAGCATGCCCAGAGATAAGCTATTATGGATGACCGCTTGTCCGATATCAAGAATATTTGCATTGTATTCGGAAAGGATCTCCGTAATGGTCGTTGTTAAGCCCGGTTTGTCCTGTCCGGAAATCGTTAGTAATAGGATCTCTTTCTGTTTCACATTCCCTCCTGTTGGGCATTGAATAGATTTTTTCAAATACTAAAAATAAATCGACCTAATTTAACAAAATTTTATTAAATTATAAAACTGGTTTTTTGATTATTTTTGTATAAATTCGGGCATTATTTGACAATATATTGGATATTGTCCCATAACCCTTAATAATTATAGGAGAATACGATGAAAGTGTTGATTTCTGACGGATTAAGCAAAGCCGGACAGGAAATACTTGAAAATGCAGGTATTGAATGTGTAAATCAGTTTTATACACCGGAAGAACTGGTTGAGAACATTAAAGATTACGAATGTATTTTGGTCCGTTCAGCTACCAAAGTTCCCAAAGAAGCGATCGATGCGGGTGTAAAATTAATTTGTATCGCACGTGGTGGCGCCGGCATTGACAATATCGATCATCAGTATGCAAAGACCAAGGGGATCCCTACCTTGAATACTCCGGCAGCGAACTCGGCTTCGGTGGCTGAACTTGCGATCGCGCACATGTTCGCATTGGCTCGTTTCCTTCACAAATCCAATGTTACCATGCGCGAAGGAAAATGGAACAAGAAAGAATACAAAGGCATCGAACTTAACGGCAAGACCCTCGGTCTCGTCGGTTGCGGCAAGATCGGTCAATTGACTGCAGGTATCGCCAATGCGCTCGGCATGAAGGTGATCGGTTATGATCCTTATATCAAAGAAGCCGCCGGTATTGAGATGGTCTCCTTTGACGACCTGCTTAAGAGAGCTGATTTTGTTTCGCTTCACGTTCCGAAACAGCCTGAACCCGTGATCGGCGCCAAAGAGATCGCCAAAATGAAAGACGGCGCTTATATCATTAACTGTGCCCGTGGCGGTGTGGTCGATGAAACTGCATTACTTGATGCTTTGAACAGCGGTAAAGTTGCAGGAGCCGGTCTTGATGTTTATGTTGAAGAACCCACCCGGAACATGGAGCTTGTCTCTCACCCCAATGTCTCTGTAACACCTCATGTCGGTGCTTCCACTAACGAGGCCCAGGAACGAGTTGGTACTGAGATCGCTGAAAAGATAGTCGCTGCTTTAAAAGGCTAAGAATTAATTATGAATTATGAATTGAAGCCCCGAATTTCGGGGCTTTTTTTGTTATATAAGACAGGCCATGGCCTGTCTCTACAGATAACTCTTTAAGCTATCGCAGAACGCTCTGGCGTTCTGCGATCGATATAAGGCAATTTGCAGAGACCCACCATAGTGTGTCTCCGTAAAACGGTCATATTTATCATTCACAATCCAAACTCCATCATTATCTAACAATTACCCTGTAAAACATCAACAAAGTGAAATATTATTATGCAAAATCGATAAAATTACAAATTGTCATTATTCTTTATAAATGACTGTGTTTTATATGATTATTGTTGTTTATTTTAAGTTTTTCCGTTAGTTTGTATCTTAATTATTCATTATGGAGTTATGATGGTAAAGATCAAAGGATTTAAAGGTATTCGTCCCAAAAAAGAATTGGCTTCCCGAATTGCATCCCCGCCCTATGATGTGATCGATTCCGCAGAGGCCCGGCTCTTGGTCAAGGATGATCCTTACTCATTTTTACATGTTGTTAAATCTGAAGTGGACCTTCCGGTCAGTACGGATCTTTATGATCCCATGGTCTACCAGAAAGCTTCCGACAATCTCAGATCATTTCGAAGTAAATGGTTAATCCGGGACGATAAACCGGTCATGTACATTTATAAACAGGTCATGGACGGGCGTTCACAAACCGGACTTATTGCCGTTCAGCATATTGACGATTATCTTGAAGGCAAGGTCAAGATCCACGAACTGACCCGCGAAGACAAAGAAAAAGACCGGATCACACATATTGATGTCGTAAATGCTCATACCGGTCCCGTTTTCTTCACATATCCCGATAATCACATTGTAGACGCCTTGATCGCACAGTCCATAATAAGTGAGCCTGAATATGATTTCACTTCTTCTGACGGTGTACGGCATAGCTTATGGCTTTTGGACAAGCCAGAGATCATTGATCTTCTAATAAAAGCATTTTCAAATATAGAACAGGTTTATGTTGCAGACGGTCATCACCGCTCTAAAGCATCCGCCATGGTAGGTAAAGCACGACGGGAGGCAAACCCCCATCATACCGGAAATGAAGAATATAATTGGTTTTTAGCTGTATTTTTTCCTGCCGGCCAGCTAAAGATCTTAGATTATAACAGAGTTGTCAAAGATCTACATGGACTTTCCCGGGAAATTTTCCTTTCGAAAATTGAAGAAAAATACACAGTGAAAAAAGTCTGCTGTAAGAATTCGGCAAAACCTTCCCGTCAGCATGAAATGGCGATGTACATGGATCATACATGGTATAAATTATCTCTCAAAGAAGACAATTTTGATATCAATGATCCCGTAGAGAACCTGGATTCTGCATTATTGACCAGATTGATACTCTCACCCATTCTTGGGATCGAAAACCTGAGAAAAGACGAGCGGATCGACTTTGTCGGCGGCAAACGCGGCTTGGAAGAACTTGAACGCCGCGTGGACAGCAGTGAAATGGCAGTCGCTTTTGCCCTCTACCCTATCTCGATCCGGCAATTAATGGATATTGCGGATTCCAATGCGCTCATGCCGCCAAAGACGACCTGGTTCGAGCCAAAATTACGAAGCGGACTTTTCATTCATAGCCTGGAAGATGAATAATGCAACATCCGAGTTTAATAATATGGGAAAAAAAGCTGAAATCCGTCCTGGATGATATCGATATTCTTTTAGAAGATCGTTACGGCGATCAATATGATCTTCATCCCGCACGCCGGAAGCGAGGAACAACATCCAATCGTTCGCATGACGGACTTTTTGATATCCGTGCTGATTTCACTCTGGGTCTTGGTTCCCAAAAGGGCAAAGGGTATATTGTCGATATTGATCTCAAAACCCTTGAAAATATTCCAAAAAATATGATAGAACGGATAGAACAGGATGTTGTCGATGAACTGAGATATCGACTTCCGAAAGTATTTCCCGATCGTGATCTGAAAGTTGAACGAGATGGAGATCTAATTAAGATATTCGGGGATCTGTCATTGGGAAATGCATAAAAGAACTCACTAATCGCTAGATTTCGCAGAGTAAAGTGATGCATTATACCTTGTAAATCAATAAACCAAATTCATATATTTCTGTTTAATTTTTATATTAATAGCAAATAAAAAATTTAATGTTTTTGTTGAATATCTATTTATAATTTTTTAACATATTATTATATAATAGATATCACTTTATACATCGAGGAGAAATTATGAAAATATTTACAGCTAAAATTGTATTTCTTTTCGTCATAATTATCAGCTTCATATTTGCCAAAGAGATCATCCTTACAACTGACAATGGGGATAATGTTATACTTCATGAAAATGGGACTTGGGAAATTCTGCCACAAGTTATTCAAGATAACAATTATGATTTTAGAAATATTAATTGGGGAATGACTTTTACCGAAGTAAAGGAATCTGAGCCTTTTAAATGGAAAAAAGGTGACATTGATGCCAATACACAATTTTTATGTACAAACACCCACCTTATGGGTGATAAAGCGATGCTTGTATATTATTTCAACCTAAATAGAGTTTATCGAGCAAGATATATATTAAAAGAGAGCCATTCAAATAAAACCGAATACTGGAACTTTTATAAACACCTAATAGGTGAAATCAATAATAAATATGGAGAATCGGCTCCAAACTATACCGGTGAACCCATATGGTTAGACGATGTTTACAAAGATGATCCGGTCAATTGGGGAGAAGCAATTGCGACCGGCAAAATGGTTGCTACTGCAAATTGGGAATTACCCAAAAGTACTATTTGCGCCATAATTCAAGGTGATAATAACGAGATTGAACTATGGCTTGAATTTGAAGCAGTTAACTTTAAAAAAATTGAAGCTAAAAAAACTGAGGCTTTTTAACAATTTCAATTCATGGATTTTAAATATTACTTATCAATAGTCTCGGAGTTAAACCCGAGGCTATTGGATTATTGTCATAAATACATTTGGAACAAACCTCGATCACCACTTCTTACGTTTTACGTCTTATATTACAACCACTGCGTGGTTAAATATCATCAATCATTTGCAATTTATCCAAATGTACGGGAGGCTCTCGAGCCTCCCATTTTTTATCGGGTGACTCTAGAGTCGCCCCTACTTCTTCCTTGAATATTTCACAGATATCACATATCTTTATTCAACATGAAAAATAAATACTTTCTGCTAATCATTATTTTCGTCCTTGCCTTCTCTTCCTTCTCAAAAAAGGAAGAAATCAGCTATATGGGGTCCCGTTCTTGCATAGATTGTCATGAGCGTTTCTACGATCTTTGGGAATCATCCTATCACGGACGAGCCATGATGGATTTTTCGGAGGATTTTTCAAAAGATCATTTATCCGATTGCGAAAATTTCATATCTGTCGGCAGTGATGCATTTCAATTTAAGCTCAAGGGTAAAAAAGGCTTCATGGTCCAGCGTTCAACGATGAGATCTTACCCGATACGCCATGTTCTTGGTGGGAAGTATGTATATTATTTTTTAACACCTTTGGAAAAAGGCAAACTTCAGACGCTTCCACTGGGTTATGATGTCAAAAAGAAGCAATGGTTCGACATTACCGCATCAAGTATTCGTTTTCATCAGGATATGCCGGATGAAGCCTTACCATGGACCGATCGGCGATATACCTTCAATACAGCTTGCTTCTCTTGTCATGTAAGTCAATTAAGCACCGACTATGATATTACAAGCGACACTTATCATACAACCTGGATGGAGCCGGGGATAAATTGCGAAACTTGTCACGGTCCGGCGGAAGAGCACAATCGTATTTTTACGAACGCACAAAAAAACGGGACCACTCCCGATTCAATTTACCTCAAGACCTATACGCAATCACGTGGTTTTTCCCCGGAGATCGTTAATGCGACTTGTGCTTATTGTCATGCTAAATCAATTTCACTTACAGCAGAATATATCGTCGGCGAGGATTTTTTTCAGCATTATGATCTTGTCGGCCCCGAGCACCCCGATTTTTACCCCGACGGTCGTGATCTTGGAGAGAATTACACCTATTCAAGTTGGTTGATGTCACCATGTGTCCGCAACAGCGATATGGACTGTTTGCACTGTCATACCTCAAGTGGAAGATATAAACAAAAAGATGATCCCAATACTTCATGTTTGCCCTGTCATGCCGATCGGGTAGCGCATGCGACAGACCATACCAAGCATCAACCCACCTCTTCCGGAAATGTATGTATCAACTGTCACATGCCAAAAACCACCTTTGCCCGCATGACAAGGTCAGATCACTCCATGCGGCCGCCCGTACCTGCCGCCACGCGCGCATACGGCTCTCCTAACGCCTGTAATGACTGTCATACGACCAAGAGTCCGGAATGGGCGGAATCATTCATTCTAGAGCATTTTTCGGGTAAATTCCAAAAAGAGACTTTGATGTGGGCCGATTATCTGGATCAACTCAGGAGAGGTGAAACGGATAATTTGAATAACATCCTTCCAGATATGATCCGTCCCATTGACGAGGTCACACTTTCTGCCCTTATTAGAAGTCTTCACAATGTTCATGATGAGCGGATCATTACCCTGATGTATTTCTTTATGGGTCATGACTCTCCCCTTGTCCGGGCATCAGCCGCCACGATCATGGGTGATTATGATGCAAGTATTGCTTTGGATGCTTTATTCAATGCGACAAATGATCCTGTCAGACTGGTCCGTATCAGAGCAGCGGCGGAACTTCTTGAAATTCCGGTAAATGAGATCCCGGAAGTTTATCACAGGAGTGTTCTTTCTGCAATTGATGAATACAAAAATAGTCTTACCGCTTATCCCGATCAGGAAATATCACAATTCAATCTCGGACATTTTCACGAAATGCAGGAAAACTATGAAGCGGCTGCAAGAGATTATCGCAGAGCACTTGCATTGCGTCCGGAATTTATGGAAGCATCGGTTAATCTTGGCATGTTATATTATCAAAGCGGACAATTGGATTCTGCAAAATTCTATCTGACAAAAGCGGCTCAACAAACGCCCGGACATGCCGGTGCCGGTCTGAACCTTGGCCTGCTCTATGCGGAACTGGGAGAATTCGATAAAGCGATCGTCGCTCTCTCGGCTTCCTTTGATCTACAGAAAACGGCTGTAGCAGCCAATAATCTTGCGATCCTCTTTTCAAAGTCCTCCCCTCTTAAAGCACTTGAATATGCTAAAGAGGCCTATCTTATTGAAACAAATGATCCAAAATATGTTTACAACTATGCGTTTTATCTAATGGACAATGCTAAAAGCGACGAAGCCGCAGGCATTCTTGAAAAAGCCATTCGAGATAATGTCGTATCATTCGATATTTATTATTTATTGGGATCGCTTTATAAAAACTCGGGTAAAGAAGATGCGTATCGGGGATTAATGAAAAAAGCCAATAAAGATAAGAGCTTATCGGAAAACGAAAGATCATATTTTAAACTCAATTGACAATTGACCTGCCTGCGTCCCTAAGGATTGGAACTACGGCATGGCAAGCAAAGAACAATTGAATGATCAATGTTAAATTGACAATGAATATGAGATGTGAATAGACCCCGACGGGGTCTGACAATTATATAACGAAATCACTCCCACAAAAAAACAACCCGGTCTGCCGCCCGTAGCTCCGATACTAAATATTTTGCGCATAAAAGAAAGAGACGCGATGCATCGCGTCTCTACATATTTCGTCTCACATCTTACGTCTTACGTTTAACGTGACAATTTATCATTTATATATTCATTCACCGTTTCGGCTATCTTTTCCGCCATTAAAGTGCGAAACGCGGGATCGGCAAGTTTGTTTTCATCTTCGGCATGGCTCATGAAAGCTTGTTCGACAAGGAATGAAGGACGCTGTGTCATGCGGCACATCATGTAGTTGAAAGAACCGACGGTTCCAAATTCAGCCAGATCAAGTTCCCGCAGTTTATCATATCCCAACTCAGCATAATCACGCCAAAATGGATTATGGTAATAAGTACTTGTTCCTGAAACACGCAGATATCCGCCATTGGCTGCATTTGCATGGATCGAAACAAAAATATCCGCATCCAGTGAATCGACCAGAAGCCAGCGTTCACGAAGATGCGGCGCCGTATCTTCCGGCCTGATCTCAACGACATCATAGCCCATTTCTCTTAGCATATCTCTGACCTTTTCAGCCGTATCGCGATTTACTTCTTTTTCTTTAAGTCCCGATAGTCCGACAGCTCCCCAATTCGTTTCACCACCGTGGCCGGCTTCAATTGCAATACGCAATTCATTGCGTTGTGGAGGATATTTTACGCTAAATGAGAGATATTTATCATTTTGTTTGAGATCATAACCCCAAATATTATTGTCCTTTAAATGTACATAAATATCATAGGTCTCAGCATCGCGCTGTTCCCATGAAATGTGATCAATAACCTGCAAACCTTCACGATGAGTGATCCATGTTGAATTTGAATGTACGCCATAAAGTGTAATACGAATACGATCCTGCTCAGGTTGAGGCAAAACTGAATAAGGCACCGGTTCCGACCATGGAATGGTCAGCAGATCCTGAACAGTATCCGGTTTGACATTCAAATTATAAATATTGAATTCTGCCTTGGGAGTACCGGCAGGCAAAACTTTAACTTCGTTTTCAGGAATATATCCTATATTCGTTTTGCTCAATTGTACTCGGTAATCCTTTCCAAATTTTCCTGTCGTTTTAAAACGTACGCCTTTGGGATACTCATAAATATAGGGTCCGCCCAATCTGACGTCTCCGAGCGAGTAACTCACTTGAGTAAAATCAACATCACTTTCAATGACCGGGAATCTATATTCATCTTGAATGATCAATGTCAGAGGCAAATTATATGAATAGTTTTCCCCTCTGATATCTCTTGCCGCAACCTGGAGGTAAACGATACTGTTGTTTGCAAACATTTTACAGGGAACCTCGCCGACGTAGCGTTTCCCATTATAATACAAAGGCAATGGAGATCCATTGGCATAAAGAAGAATTGTATCCATGTCATCAACCAGCAAAGAAGTAAAAGAAACACGCAATACATCATCCGGAGGTAACAGCACCGTATCCTGAGGACTGACGGAACTCATCACAACGGCATGTTTTGTCGTGGTATCGGGCATATTTCCAAAATAGATATCTTCATAAAAAATGCTTTCACCTCGGGTTGATACGCTTCCTCTGACCCTTGTTCTATGACCAAGGGGATTAAAAGCGATCTCTTTAAAGAAAATATGCGTATTGCTATAAGCTTCTATCGATTCACCGTTTATTCGTGTGTCGCCAACACTTGCCCGGAAAAGAAAAGAAAAACTTGAATCGGAAGTTATGAACTCCGGCGCTTTTCGTAATTCAATATAATTTACCGGTCGTTCCACTTGATCTTTAGATTTTACATTATACCGGTATGGAACCACCCATTCTCGTGTTTGAAATTTCATTTTTTCCTGCATGCTTTGCAGTTTCATATACCGGGGCATTTCCTCTGTAATAATTGAAAGTTTATCGTATTGATCAATAAAATGAAATCTTGCATCATGTTCCGTGTAAATGATATCATAAGGTACATTTCTGCTTGAAAGATCCAGTTCGATAGCTTTGCTCCCTTTATGCGTTCGAGCCATAAAGGGAAGATCTGCACTTTCTGTAAATAGGGATTTTCCCATAAGAGCATCCTCTGCAGAATAGATAACCAGACCCTTTACGCCAAGTTTTTTTACATAATCCATCTCTTTTTTAATATCACTGTCGCGATAGGTATCTTCATCTCCCCGAAGTGAAGGAATAATGTAATCCCCTAATTCAGATGCTTGATAATACATATCGAATAGCGAATTAAAAGATTTACTTTTTACATGAATTTGCGGCATTAGAAAGTCGATCAGCCCTTTTTCCAGCCAGGCGATCCCATCCTGAAAGTAGTAGGTGTCAGCAGCATTCATGGATTTAAAACTTTTAGATTCATGCACTAATGCCTGAGATTCAGCAGATATACTTAGATATGGTTTTAGCAATTTAATTTCAGTTACTATAGCTTCCAGGCATGATGTTAATATATTTTGCGCATAAGAATTCAGTTCAAGATGTGAAAATGCTTTAATAGCCTCATACTGGCGTATAAATACCTGAGTATCAACTATCTTATTATTGGGATAATACAGATGTGTCAAATGAATACCATCAAGCATATAATTGCTTACCAGTTCATTGATCTGCATTTTTAAATATGATACCACTTGAGGATTTGATGGATCTAAATAATAGTTGGCATTTTCTGATATCGGTGAAAAGGAATCATCTGCCATGATCCATATTTTTCCATTTTGCATATACAGATGATCTATCGATTCCGGGCGATTAACCAGACTATAGGCACTCAATACATCAAATTGCGCATAAAGATGTAATCCGTGACGATGAGCTTCATCCAAAGCATATTGCAAAGGATCAAAACCCGGATCAATTTCATTGAAAAGAGTGCTCCAGGAACCATTCTTAGTGGGATAGAAACTCTCTCCCGCCTCACGGACCTGAAAAAATATGGCATTGTAGTTCTGTTCTTTAGCATTCAGCATGATCTTACTGATAGCTTCCTGTTGAGCTTCCGTTCCTTGGGTGTATGCCCAATCCGCGCCAAGAACCACCAAACCCTGTAATGTCGAAACTGCAAATAAGGGAACAGCAAAAAAGACCAAGATCATAAGAAATAATCCAAATCTTCGTCCATAATGTTTACCGAAGCTAATATCCTTTGTCATTGTATCTCCAGGCTTATTATTTTTAATATAAAAAATATAATTAATCAAACATAAAAATAAAACAGGAGAATGCGATATTCTCCTGTTTTTACTGTCGGAGCGACAGGATTTGAACCTGCGACCCCTTGAACCCCATTCAAGTGCGCTACCGGGCTGCGCCACGCTCCGAAAAAGCTGCTTAATTTAATTTATTTAAGGTGCTTCTGCAATGATTTATATAATATTATTTAAATAGAAGCTCCATAAAATCAAATCATATTATATCCTGATATTTATGGATTATCGATAAAAGGAACAGGCATCAGTCTGCTCCGCCAGCCGACGGATTCGCCCGACAATTGCCAGTTCCCTACATCTTTCGTATCACGTCTTAAGCCTGCCCTCGGTAGCCTTCTTGACCTTCGAAGCATTAGCGAAGAAAAGGGTCTCACATTATTCATTCAAAATATCAATGATATCCCGAATATTGCCGGATATCTTCTTTAATAATTCTTTAAGCTCCGGATCGCTTTTAGGTGCTTCCGTTATTGTTTTCATAGGTTCTGGCACAGGCTCAGGCTCGGGTTCAACTTGTTCAATTTCTTCGGTAACACCCGGTTCTTCAAATAAGCGAAGAGTTTCGATCCCGGCTTGCCTGTTCTCTTCAGGAACAGTTTCTTCTTCAATATACTCTTCATCCCCGGGCTCATCCAGAGGATAAATAAAGGTTCCTTCACTGGGTCTTACGATCTCAATTTTCGCTTCGGGTTCAGAGCTTTCTTCTTGTATGGTTTCGTTTTCGGGTTCAGCATTTGTCTCTTCAATGACAGGTTCAGGTTCTATAGCTTCTTTTCCGGCTTCTTTAACCGGAGAAGGATGAGCAGCTTTTTGATTCAGTTCCTGCAGTTTCCGTTTATATAAACCTTCAGCTTTCAAATCCATGATCATCTCATTAGCCTCATGAATTGAAAGATGTTTTTCATGAACATAATGATGGATCAATCGCAGGACCGCAATATCATCTTTTTTGTAAATTCGATTTCCTGCCCTGTTTTTTTGGGGTTTTAATTCTTTGAATTCAGATTCCCAATACCTGATCACCGATTGCTTTATATCAAGCATTTCACTGATCTCACTGATAGAGTAATATAACTTCTTGATACCCATGTACTTCATTATAACACCTCTGATAAAATATCTACTTAAAGATACACCTATAAGTGTCTAATAATCAAGCCTATTATAAACTTTTTATGAATAACTTATTAAGATTTGATAATACGTTGTTTTAGTCGTGAAAGTAGAGAAAATGAATGGAATATACCTTCTTTTATTCCCTCAAAAAAGAGGTCTAAAGGGCAACTGCGAATTTTACGTAAAACACTGAATCGACTATCAACAACACGATAAACCGCAGAGCGCGATATAACACCATATCGTGACGGTTCAGTGAACCCGACAAGATTTTTATAAGCACTTGCTTTTGCTGCTGCAACCACTCCGGCATTATAAACACCGAATGGGAAACAAAAGGTTTCGACTTCATCACCGATCATAGATGTAAGGACTTCTTTGGAATGTTTCAATTCTCGCATTAGCGAATCGGGATGCATGCCTGTCATTGCTCTGTGATTCTCACCATGAGAAGCTATCTCCCACCCCGCTGTGTGTAATATTTTGAGTTGTTCGGCATCCATATGCCTTGAAAATATATTTCCGGGTGTAAAGTCCCATGTATTGTTCTTACCGAGATAATTTGTTAAAACAAACACAGTTGCAGTAAAACCCAGTTCCTTAAGTAGAGGAAAAGCGTTTTTATATACGCTCTCATAAGCATCATCAAAGGTCAGTACAAAGTAATTGTCTTTTGGATCTGCAAGATATTCCCGAAGACTTTTGCCTACATAGCCCTTCTTTTCAAGATAGCGCATCTGTCGTTCAAAAGTATGAGGATAAAGCATGGTAAAAGAAATTTCCCATTGCTTAGTTACTTTATGATATGCCAATACGGGGTATTTAAGCTTTTTTTCCATTTGGTTTCAGTAGTAAGGTATGAAATAGTGATTCATCAAATAGTTCTTGAGATATATCCTGTATATCTATAGGTCTTATCGCTTCAATCTTTTTCAGTGATTCATCAATACTGACGATCTTATTGTAGCGCACATGTTGTTGTATCATGCGTTCCATTTGGTTGGGCATGCTTTCAAGTCCCATGACCAGTGAGCCTTTGCTTTGCGCTTTGACTTTATCCAGTTCGAGTTCACTGATACCATCGTTTTTCAATTTCATAAATTCTTTCCAGATCAATTCCTTCAGCGTATCGACGTGTTTCAGGTCTGTCGCAATATAAACACCAAACAGGCCAGTCGTTTTAAAAGCATCGATAAAGGAATAAATGGTATAAGCAAAGCCGTATTTTTCACGGATATTGTGAAAAAGGCGGGATGTCATGCCTGCGCTCAGAATTGAGTTCAGGACGGCATATGTAACCCGACGTTTATCGTTATATCCCATTGCGCGACGTCCGATCAAGAGGTGAGATTGAGCGATATCTCTTGTAAGAACTCTGTCTTTTTCAACAGGATCAAAAAGCGGATATTCCTCACGTGCGTGAGTGATGGTCCTATAATCCCCCATCATTGATTCTACTTTTTTGACAACTTTATTGTGATTCAGAGCACCCACCGCCACAACGGTTATACGGTAAGAAGTATATTCCTTATTAACAAAATCCCGTATGGAATCTATTGATAAGGATGTGACCGTTTCCTCGGTTCCCATAATGGGATAACCATAGGGATGTTTGGGGAACATTTGTTCCATAAAGGAATCGTTTGCGATATCCTGGGGTGTGTCCAGGGAATCACGGATCTCTTCAACGATTACTGACTTTTCACGCTCTATCTCATCTATTGGATAGGTAGAGTTACGAACGATATCACACAGCACTTCTAAGGTCTTTTCCAACTCAGTATCCAATACCCGGGCGTAATAAGCGGTCATTTCCCGACTGGTATAAGCATTGACATGTCCCCCGCGAGATTCAATATCTTCAACGATATCGTAAGCTGATCGTGTTTCAGTTCTTTTAAAGGACATATGTTCAATAAAATGCGCAATACCGTTATTTTGCGGGTTCTCATCGCAAGAACCTGCTTGAATGAAAACACCAACCGCAACCGATCGAACTGAATCAACCGATTGGGTCAGCGTTGTTATTCCATTATTTAAAACGGTTTTATGATATGGTAATTGCATTAATTCCGTATAAGATTATCGACGACGATCCCGTGAATTGTTATTAGGTCTTCTGTCTCTGTCGGGACGTGGTTTCCGTTCGGGTTCCACATAACCTTCAGGGGCATCTGTTGTCCGTTTAATACTCAAGTTCAAACGACCTTGACTATCTTTTTCGAACAATAAGACCTTTACGGCTTGATTTTCCTTAAGAACATCAGAAACGGCATTGGTTCGTTCCCAAGCTATTTCTGAAATATGGATCAAGCCTTCTTTACCGGGCATGAATTCGGCAAATGCACCGAAATCCATTAAACGGGTAATGCGAGCATCATAAACCTTACCAACTTCAGGCTCGGCAACAAGTGCTTTCACCCAATTCAAGGCTTCTTCCGCTTTCGCAGCATCCATGGTAAAGATCTTGACGGTACCGTCTTGATCAATATCCATTTCCACGCCGGTCTTAGCAACGATCTCTTTGATAACCTTACCGCTCGGTCCGATCACCGCGCCGATCTTTTCGGTATCGATCTTCAGGGTGCTCATACGAGGAGCCCATTTGCTGAGCTCTGCGCGAGGCGTATCTAAGCCTTTCTTCATTTCATTCATGATATGAAGACGACCTTCTTTTGCTTGTTCCAATGCGGTTTTCATGAGATCAAAGGACAAGCCTTGGATCTTCAGGTCCATTTGGATAGCTGTAATACCATCTTCCGTACCCGTAACCTTGAAATCCATATCGCCATAATGATCTTCTTCTCCGAGAATATCGGAAAGAACAGCGAATTTTTCGCCGTCAGTAATCAATCCCATCGCAATACCGGACACCATCTTTTTCAGAGGAACACCGGCATCCATCAGAGACAAACAGCCGCCACAGACCGAAGCCATGGATGAAGAACCGTTTGATTCCATGATATCAGAGACAATACGAATAGTATAAGGAAAGTCTTCAACAGCAGGAAGAACAGGTTTTAATGAGCGTTCTGCAAGATTACCATGACCGACCTCACGACGACTGACGCCGCGGATCATTTTGGCTTCACCGGTACAGAATGGCGGGAAATTATATTGAAGCATATAGACTTTATCTTCTTTACCGTCAATACTATCCAATAATTGAGCATCACGTGATGAACCAAGTGTCGTTACGACCAAGGCCTGGGTTTCTCCGCGAGTAAACAATGATGAGCCATGAACACGGGGTAGAACGGAAACCTCAGCTGTGATCTTACGGATCTCATTGGTCTTTCTTCCGTCAACGCGAACACCCTTTTTCAAGATCTTCTTGCGAATTTCTTCCTTATGGATATCATGGACGATGTTCTTTACATCATTTTCACATTCGGGATATTCTTCTTCGAGTGCTTCTATGATCTCTGCAACAAGCTTATCTTCGGCATCACCGCGTTCTTGTTTCATTGTAATGGAGAGAATATCGATCATTTTTTTGCCAACCATTTTAACAACGGCAGCATTGAATACTTCATTTTCTTCTTCAACGGGTTTTTCGCGTTTCACCGGGTTGATCTCGGCAACTAATTCATCCTGCATTGCAATAAATTCAATAATGGCTTCATGAGCTGCTTTAACTGCACCTAAGAATACATCTTCAGAAACTTCTTTCGTTTCGCCTTCGACCATTACGATCGAATCTTTTGATCCCGCGACAACAATTTCCAAGTCAGATTCTAAAAGCTGAGCATATGTGGGGTTTATAACATATTCCCCTTCAATGCGTGCAACACGAACCGATGCGATAGGACCTTCAAAAGGAATGTTAGAGATACTGAGAGCTGCCGAAGCGGCAACCGTACCCAACATATCCGGTTGGTTCTCGCCATCATATGACAATACACTTACGATAACTTGCGTTTCATAGTACCAGTTTTTTGGTAATAAAGGTCGAAGCTGGCGATCAATAACGCGAGAACTTAATATTTCCCGGTCAGACAATCTGGCTTCGCGGCGTAAGAAACCACCCGGGATCTTACCGCTTGAATAGAATTTTTCACGAAATTCTACTGATAAAGGTACAAAATCCGTACCTTCACGTACACTTTTGCTGGATACGACCGTAGCCAACACCATGGTATCGCCAACGCTTGCAAGAACAGAGCCATCTGCTTGTTTTGCAATACGACCCGTCTCCAGACGAACCGTTTTACCGGCGATCGTTTTTTCTTTAGTAATCAAAACTTACTCCTTCTTGACAGCAACTATTTCCTGCTGTCACATTTATGTTATTTTCTCAATCCTAGTATTTTAATTAGGTCAAGATAACGGTTGTAATCACCCTTTTGGATGTAGCGAAGCAAACGACGACGCTGACCAACCATTTTGGATAAACCGCGACGGTTATGATGGTCTTTTTTATGCAGTTTCGCATGCTCGGTCAGGTCTTTAATACGCTGTGTTAAAATAGCGACCTGAACTTCAGGGGCACCGGTATCTTGTTCATTTTTTCCAAATTTCTTTACGATCTCTGCGATTTGATCTTTACTTAAAGTTGACATTTTTCCTCCGTCAATATGTTTTACATCTTTCTATGTCTTTTTCTATTTGCTCTATCAGAGCTTCTTTGTTTTCAAATTTCCGTTCTTTACGGATATAATGCATAAAGCGTATCTCGACTGCCTTTCCGTATTGATGCTCCAGATCCACATCAAAAACGTAAACCTCCATGGAAAGTCCTTCTTCATTAAATGTCGGACGCACCCCGATATTGCATATCGCGGGCATATCCTTGCCATCTAATCGGACTGATACACAGTAAACGCCATAAGCCGGGATCATACATGATACGAGATCAGGTTTGATATTGAGCGTTGGATATCCTAAAGTACGTCCCCTTTTCATACCGGGTACGACTGTACCACAGATCCGGTAGGAATAGCCCAACATGGCATCTACATCGTCAATACGGCCTGTTTTAAGCGTTTTGCGAATAAGCTGAGAACTGATCTCTTGTCCCTTGTACTCTGTTTTCGGTACAACGAACAAGTCAAAACCAAATATTTCTCCAGCTTTACGTAAATATTCGATCCCGCCTTCTTCTTTTTTTCCAATAGAATGGTCGGGACCGGCTACAACAGCTTTCAGGTCGAGATATGTCAATAAGCGTTTAAGAAAATCATCGGGGCTGATTTTTGCGAATTCAAGATCAAAGTGTTTCATACACACAAGATCAATGCCCATCGCGCGAATAGCATCGATTTTTTCTTCGGGTTTCATCAAAGCGATCTCTTTCAGTCCGCTAAACACTTCTCGCGGTGTTGGTGAGAAGGTAATTATCATACTTTTCACACCAAGTCGCTTAGCTTCTTCGCGAACTTTATCCAAGATCTTACGATGTCCCTGATGCAGTCCGTCAAATGAACCAATAGCTAATACTACGGCAGGTCTATGCTTTATTTTATCGAGTGTGCTATAGATTTCCATGCTTCAATAAATGTTTCTATTGTGTAGCATTCGTCCAGTGTAACTTCACCGACCTGCTCCCTGACCAGCGCATGCGCATAAGCGCCGCAGCCGAGAGCAGAGCCGATATCCGCCGCAAGGGTACGAATATAGGTTCCGGTACTGCAACTTACCCTACAAGTCAATTTTGGCCATTCATATTTAAGAATATCGATGGCGTTTATACGAACATGTATAGGGTCTCTTTCAATGATCTTGCCGGCTCTTGCCAAAGTATAAAGGCGTTTTCCCTTTACCTTTTTGGCCGAATACATCGGCGGAATCTGGGTGATCTCACCCGTAAATTCTGGCAAAACAGTCTGAATGTCATCCAAAGTTGGTGGCGAATCAACGTCGTTGCTTTTCACGATCTGACCTTCACGATCTTGCGTGTCGGTCTCTTTGCCAAGCTCTATGTCAACGCGGTACACTTTGTCCTTATCCTTATGGGTATCCAGCAATTTTGTATGCTTTCCAAATCCCAGGATAAGTACGCCCTCCGCGAATGGGTCAAGGGTTCCGGCATGACCTACTTTTTTAAAGCCCGTGGCATACCGGCATTTATTTACAACATCAAAGGATGTCCAGTCAATGGCTTTGTGCAAAGGAACGGTCATTCCCAGCACAACTCCATCTTCAGATATCTCGCAATAATGTGTTAATGATTTCAACATTATCCAAACTATCATCAATAAACAATTTAATTTTCGGCACATAGCGCATAATGACTTTATTCCCGATCTCAAGACGTATACGTCCTCTTATCGCGACCAAAGCATTAAGGCATTGCTTGCGTAGTGCTTCATCAGGCGGATAGACTGAAACAAAGATCCTTGCTTCTTTGAGATCTTTTGTTAATTCCACATTTGAAACGGTCAGCATAGCTCCCTTGCACTCTTCAGGTGCCGAATGGACCAGCAGTTCCGCCACTGCGTGGCGAATCTCTTTTGCTAATCTTTCTGAACGTAATATCATTGTTTTAAAGCCTCTAATTTACGTTTTACCGCTTTTTCCATATAGCTTTCAACGATATCGCCTTCTTTGAAATCAGTGAAGGAATCAATGTATATACCACATTCAAAACCTTCCTTAACTTCCTTTACATCATCCTTAAATCGTTTAATGGATGATAAATAACCTTTAAATATTTCTTCTCCATCCCGAAGGATACGGATCGTCGTATTTCGTTTCATAATACCGCTGGTTACAATAGAACCTGCAACCACACCCACTTTAGAAATCTTGATCAACTGACGAACTTCGGCAGCACCAAGTATTTCCTGAACTTTATCCGGTTCCAACAAACCTTCCAATGCGAGGCGCACATCTTCAACCGCATCGTAGATGACGGTGTAATTTCGGATCTCAACATTGCGTTCCTTTGCAAGATCCAGTGCTTTTCCTGTTGCATTTACATGAAAACCGACAATCACGGCTCTGGAAGCAGATGCCAGGTTGATATCAGTTTCATTGATCATACCGATACCACGGTGGAGGACATTCACGGCAACTTCTTTAGTCGATAATTTCATAAATGAATCTGCAAGCGCTTCAATTGAACCATCCACATCACCCTTAATGATAAGGGCAAGTTCACGTGTTCGGCCTTCAGCGATCTGGCGACCGATCTCATCCAGTGTCTGCAATGATTGCCCGCGGAATTCCTGTTCACGATGAATCATCTTGCGTTCATTGGCAATGCGACGAGCTTCTTTTTCATCACTCATCACAATAAAACGATCTCCTGCCTGTGGCACAGAATCAAATCCCTGTATTTGGACAGGATCAGCAGGTAAAGCTACCTGAATTCTTTCTCCATACTCGTTCATCATGGCTCGAACACGTCCGGCAAAACGACCGGAAATAAATGCATCGCCAATTCTTAACGTACCGCGGTTGATCAATACGGTTGCGATGGGACCGAGGCCCTTATCCAACTGTGACTCGATCACGATACCCCTTGAATCGCCTTCAGTAGTCGATCTCAACTCTAAAACTTCTGCTTCAAGTAAAATAGCATCAAGCAGAGCATTCATATTAAGACCTGTTTTAGCTGAGACTTTAACGCATTGCACAGATCCGCCCCAATCTTCGACCAGAACGTTCAATTCAGATAATTCACGCATTACTCTGTCGGTATCGATATCCGGTTTATCCATTTTATTGATCGCAATGATCATAGGTACACCGGCAGCTTGTGCATGGTTAATGGCTTCTTTTGTCTGAGGCATAACCCCATCATCAGCAGCAACTACAACTACAACAATATCAGTTACTTGTGCACCACGGGCACGCATAGCGGTAAACGCTTCGTGACCGGGAGTGTCAAGGAAAGTAATTTGTTTGCCATCGTCAGTTATTATACTATAGGCACCAATATGCTGAGTAATACCACCTGATTCTCCATCCACGACCTGTGCGTCACGTATATAATCAAGAATTGATGTTTTACCATGATCAACATGTCCCATTACCGTTACGACAGGTGGACGTTCTGTCAGTTCACCTTCAATATCGTCATCATCTTCTTCAATGATCTCTTCAGTATATTCGTTAAGTTTACTTACTTGAACTTCATATTCGCCGGCAAGCAATTCAATGGTATCCCAATCCAGGCGTTGATTGATTGTAACCATCAAGCCCATACTTAGGCATTTCCCGATAATATCGACTGCCGTTACATTCAAATGCTTTGCCAATTCATCTACCGAGATAAATTCTGTGATCTCAATGATACCGTCATCAAAAATTTCTTCACCGGTTTCTGCTTGACGTGTTTTATATTTTTTCTTTTTAGGTTTAGAACCCATGGATGCTAATGTAGCCTGGATAGATTTATTCACTTCATTCTGATCCACTACCTTTTTCTTCTTATTGCGACGCTTGGCTACAACGGGCGTTGCGGTTCCGGTTTCAAGATCATCAATATTCTTCGATTGACGGAATTTATCCAAACGAGATTCCATTTCAGAGACCTGAATGCGCTTCGTTGCGTGTTTATGACGCGCTTTTAGTTTCTCCAGCTTATTTTCAAACTGGTTCTCATCAGGTTTTTTAACTTTATCTTTTTTCTTCTTTTCGTCTTTATCGCTAGGTTTAGTTTTGTCTGATTGTTCTCTTTTCAACTGTTCGGCGGCTAATTTTTCCGCTTTCAGACGTTCTTCCTTTTGCTCTTTTAACTTTTTAGCTTCTTCAGCTGCTTTTAGTTTGACTTCTTTTTCTTTTTCAAGATAAGTGGTATCTGCACTTCCCTTTGTCTTGATCTTAATTGGTTCGGGTGCAGGTGGTGGTGGCTTGGGTTTATCTTTCAAAGAATCCAGAACCATATCCTCAACTTTTTTACGTGCGGCTTCCTCACCAATTTTTTCTTGCTCACGGGATTTGCGACGATCTTCTTCGGCAACACGCTTATGTTCACGCTGCACCAAAAGGTGGTCCGCTTTTTTTACATCCTCGGCAAAATGTTTCAGCACGATCTCAAGGATCTCAGGTTCAAGGGCTTTATTTAGCGACGCAGCTATATCCTTGGATTTCAGATATTCAATAATATCCTTATGCGAGGTATTTAGTTGCTTCGCAAGCTGGAATATTTTTACCGGTTTGTCAGCGGAAGCTGTCATACACGACTCCTAATTCAATTATTCATTCTCGTCATCAGACGGAACTAAAACTTCTTTATCTTCACTGTTATGATCAATATCAAGTTCAGAATCTGAACTACGTTTCTTTGCTACGGCATCACTAATCAGTTTTTCGATCTTTTCAAATGTTTTTTCACCAATACCTTTAATTTCTAAGAGGTCACCGGCATCGGCATTGAGGAAATCAGCGGCAGTATCAATATCCGCATCAGATAGAGCATGTATCTGTGCAGATGAAATACCCTCTATATCTTCAATATAAATATCATCACCTTCAAAACGGTTGTATTCGGATTGACGAATAGCATCTATCTCGTAGCCGGTAACACGACCGGCAAGATTGATGTTGATACCGCTGGATCCGATAGCTGTTGCGATCTCATCGTCATCAAAAACAGCAAGAACCGTTCGTTGTTCTTCGTCAATTTCAAGAAAAAGAGGTTTGGCAGGTGAAAGAGCACGTGAGATAAGCAATTCAGATTCTGAACTGTAATTGATAATATCAATATTCTCACCACTCAATTCTTTCACGATAGCTTTAATACGTGAACCCTTGATACCCACACAAGCACCCACAGCATCAATACGCTTATCATTTGATTCCACTATGATCTTAGAGCGTTTGCCCGGCACACGTGCTATAGAACGTATCTCAACAATGCTATCAAAGATCTCAGGAACTTCCAATTCGAACAAACGACGGAGGAAAGAATCATCGGCACGGGTGATAATGATCTCAGGACCGCGGGTTGTCATGCGGACTTCCTTGATAATGGCTTTAATGGTATCGCCACGATAGTAATGTTCTGTCGGGATCTGTTCGGGACGGGGCATTTTCAGCTCTGTCTTGTCAATATTTACATAAACCGCATCATTTCGACGGATCTGATGGATATTGCCCATAATGATCTCGCCAACACGATTCTGATATTCTTCGAATACCTGGTTGCGTTCAACTTCACGAATTTTTTGTCCAAGCACTTGCTTGGCGGCAGAGATCATCCGCCGGCCAAATACTTCAGGATCAATGACCCTAACAACGACTTCGCCGATCTCGGGATTATCTACATCAGGTAGTTTAACTGCTTCAGAAAGTGGAATTTCGACAAATTCATCATCAAGATCCTCATCAGCAACCACTGTTAATTCTTGATAAATTTCAATTTCACCCTTGTCCGGGTTTACAATAACATCAAAGTTGTCAACCTCGCCATATTGTTTTTTAATAATGGTATCAAATACTTTGACGATGATTTCACCGACTTCAGAACGGTTGATGCCTTTTTCCTTGGCTAGGGTAGCAAACGCTTCAATGAGACTTTTGGTATCCAATTGATTATCTCCTATTTACCATTTTAAGCTTACCTCAGCGGATATCACCTTTTTCATAGGTATCCGGATGGTAGTATTTTCTTTTTTCAGTTTCACTTTGAGGATCAGGACGTCATTATCCACATCTTCTATAGAAGCCTTTAAAGGGCTTTTATATTCCTCGCAGTCATGTTTCAGTTCAATATCACGGCCCAAGTTCTTTACAAAATGCCGTGCTTTAGTCAGCGGCATATCAATTCCCGGCGAAGATACCTCCAAACGGTAATTGACAGCATATTTTTCATCATACTCGCTATTCTTAAGTATCTTCTTACTAACAGCCACTAATTTAGAGGAAGTTATGCCCTTTTCGGTATCACAAACGACCTTGATCGTTCCACCTGTTTCGGACATTCTAATGTCTTCTACTATCAAGCCCGAAGCTTCCACTATGTCTGTTATAAGTTTCTTTATCTCATTCATTTTTCCATGTCCTCAAAAACGAAAAGTGGGAATTTTCCCACTTTCGCGCCTAATATATGTATATCAGGCCCTTTGTGCAAGTATTTTTAGCACTTTAAATTCTTTGCAATTAAGCAATTGCAATATGTATTGGTGAGTTGTTGAGTGGCCTTTCCTTCGCCGTGCCATGGCGAAGCTTCAGCGAAGGCTGGTAGCCCACTGAACGCAGAAGGATAAGTGGTGAGTAGGGAAATATGATATTGGATTTAGGGTGTGTGAAAAATCACAGGTAAAGAAAAAGGGCAAATGATCATTCGCCCTTTTCAAATTCTTAAATAGTTACGCGTTAGGATCCTAGCGTATTGCCAATGCTTCGATCCTGGTTTTTTCAGTTTTGTTTAGCTCAAGTGTTTTCAAATATTTGATCACAGAATCCAATTTTTTGGCGTCTCCAGCTTCAATAAATGCTTCGCCCGAACGAATACCTAAATTTAGCTTTTCGCTGGTAGCTAAAGTTTTTTTAGCAGCTTGAAAGTAATTATTACCGGCTGATATCATATCGCCGTTTCGGTAATAGTATGTTCCGATCAATTGATATGCACTGGCCTTTAATGCAGGATCTTTCAGATCGGAATTAACAAAAGTTTCTAAATAATCAAGCGTTTCTTCTTCGCTTCTCATTAATTCGCGGCTTATAAGTCCGAGATAATAATATGAGCGAATTCCCCAGTCACTGCGTTTATATTGTTCAGCAACAAGTAAGAATTGATCTTCAGCTTCTATCAATTGGTTTTTGCCATAGTAGTCCATAGCAATTCCAAAATTGCCTGATGCATTATCGTTCTGTTTTTTAAGATAAGCTTTTCCGCCAAAAAATCCGGATAAGATAAGGGCTAAAACTATTAAGATGGTCCATAATAATCTTTGATGCTTTCTAAAGAAACCAACTATATGAGCCACTTCTTCAAAAAATGGATCTTCATTAAGTTCTTTTTTTGACATGTGTTTCTGAGACATTTTCTACCTTTCATTTAAATTGCTACTTGTCGTACCCCCGGCCCGATTCGAACGGGCGACCTCAGGTTTAGGAAACCTGCGCTCTATCCGTCTGAGCTACAGGGGCAAAGGACAGTCGCAATTATAGCAAATTCGTAAATCGTTTACAAACTCTTTTATCGGATAATGATGAACTTCAAGAATGTTGATTCTCCCAGAGCAAGCAAAACAGCACCGGTTTCTTCATCTAACACTTCTTCAGTCACAACGATCCGTGCAATATACACGCCACTTTTAACCAGTTGGTTCGTTTCTGTTTTCATATCCCATGATTCATCGCCTGTTGGAAAAGAGTGCACAATGGTTTTTATTTTCTCACCACGCTCAGAATAGATCATGATATCACATTTTGGCGGTATACCGTAAAAGTTAATTTTATTCTTATCGCCTGTACCCTCTCCATACTGCAAAGACCTGGCTCTTCGGTTATAGGGATTTGGTACCACGCGAATATTATCCAAATTTGAACTTGCGGGACGTTGTAATGAAGCTGACTCGTTGGTCATCGTATGAAATTTACTACTTGCGAGCTCTTTACCCGTACTGCCATCATCATAACTTTCAATATAGTAATAATATGAAAATCCACGAATAGCTGAACGGTCTTCACAAGTATTCACAAGAGGGTTACCTGTTGTACCTCCGTTTTCATAGATCAAATGGTAAGTTGAATCAGGTTCCTGTAAAGCACGATAGACCCTATATCCGGCAAAATTAGGATGAGCTTCAGCATTATCTGACCATTCCAAAACAATACGGTCGCCACCGGGAAGAACTGAAAAAAGCGAAGGTGGCGGCGGAGGGGTAGGAACCGTATAACCTGCTCCGTTATTATAATTATCTATAGCGCGTTGGAACGCTTGAAAAATGCTGTCTTTTCCTGTCATTACCCAAGCTCTTTTGTAAGCATCAATATCAGTGGTAAAACCACTCCCAGGCAAAGGTAGATTACCACTTGCCCCTGTGTATAATGAGTTTGCAGTGAAGTTGGCACGTTTACACCAATTTAGTCCGACTTCTTTACGATGTTCCCAATCCAAGGTACCAATTGCTTCGGCAAGAACGATCTTAACCGATTGACCGTGAGCAAGATCATAAGGTCCAAAACCCATGCCTACACTGGCACCACCGGATCCGCCGGCTGTCCATTTATCTGCAGGCTCGCCGGAAGCTATAACTTCATCCGCATGTGAGCTACCGCGACCTTCGCCTGCGGGAATATCGATTGCCGGAGCAACATTCGAAGGATTATCTTCCATGTGCAGATAACGCATGGTCATCATGCTGGGGTCAAATTCAAGCGGGTCGTATTCAACTGTAGAATTTGAACCTAACCAACGATAAGTGCTCGGTTGAGCAGGATCATCGGAATGATCTATAGCCGATTTATCGGCATGAACAACTCCGGTTCCTGAAAAATGAGGACTTGCAAGGTGTCCGTCAATTTTAAAATCGGGGGCACCTAGGTTATCATATGGTGCCGTAAAACGTTCACTGTGAGTACCATTCCATGACCATACTGCACGAAGACCTTCATAACCGACATAATCTTTACCGGGGTAAGACCAATCGTTCATTTGGTTTTCTCCCCACTTGGCAGCACGTGTAACCAAGCTAAGGTCATAATCGGCCGCCTCATATGCACAGCCATATCGCCATTGCCAATAAAAGATCAAATCATTCAGCGTCAAGTTGTGAGTTGTACCGGCAGCATCATAAATACCCGTGTTCTCAAAAGTATATTCATAAATGAAATAATTCTGATGGTCACTATGACTGAAGGCATAAATATCACGTGTAACTGTAATACCAAGTGATGTGTTGATCTTTGTATGTATCATTCGATCTGCAACAAGTGTTTCATCAATTATATCCACTTGATCCGTATATATATGACGGGCAGCCGGTACACCATTAACAAGTACTTCTACTTGATCAAATTGACCAACAAGATCAAATTCCTGATTCATCCAGCTACCCACCTCATCGACACGGCGGGGACCATCTATAATAACTTTATGGTCATATGGCAATGAATTGATGGGATCTGTAAAGTTCTTACATCCGATCCAAAAGCCTTTAGCGGCCTGTACATCCTGAAAACCTCTGAATTGAGGATAAGACAGACCATCAACCTGAGTATCTTTTGGACCTTCAGATTCCAATTCGCTTCCATGATCGAAAAACCAGTTTGAAAGTTCAGTGATCTGTAAATACTTCTTCTCACCGGCAAAACTAAGCGCAACCAGTATAATAAGAAGTAAAAAAGTGATTTTTTTCATATTCATCGTATTGGTCCTTATTATTTATTAAGGTCAAATGACAGGTTAATACCAAAGAATATATCTCTTGGATTCAGGAAGTTGAATGAGGAGAAGTTTGGCATATCAATATATGCTTTCGAATCGAGTACTTCCTGTACATGTGCATCATCTTCAAGGACGTAAATGCCTTGATCGAAGCGATAGTAATCTTCATCGGCAGCATTGTAATAGATAACACCTGTTTCACCTACACCCGCTGATGCAATATCCCAAACATGTTCCATGGGAACATATTCAACACCGATATCACGAAATTCGCCAGGACTGTCATTTCCGGGAATATTGCCGTAATCGTCTATCTCATCAATGATCTCTTGAGGGTAATGCAGTGAATAGTAATAACTATCACTATCTGTTGAGCTGAAAACTGATCCGGTATATAAAGATTTCTTATTTATCACATTATAAATATCTACAAAGAACGAAAGTGTAAAGCGGTCAAAATAGAATTTCTTATTGAATTTCATATCTGCATAATAAGAATCTTTCCAGCGAATATTATTGATGATCTTAATGCCATTTTCGCGTTTACTTGTCGGATTCCAGGTTATCCAGTTACCTTGTGTCCAGCCACCGATAAGACCGCAATGCCAGCCGCCTAAAAGATTCACACCTGCAACTTTCGGTCCAAAATCTTCAGGAGTATGAAAGTCAAGATAAGCTTTCATACGAGGTACGGGAAGAGCTTGTCCGTAAATGGGCTCATTTCGTTCATATTCGCGCTGTACCATTACATCCTGATAATATTGTTGCAAGCCGAACTGACCCCAGGATTGAACCCGGTATTCAAGATTTATATTACCCGTAAACCATTCACCATATACTTTAGACAATTCAATTTCCGCACCGCGGATGTCTTCATAACTGTTTGCAGTGAGCAAACCATAATCCGCGCCACCATCCACGCTCTGGAAATAAGTGCGGTCTTCTTGGTTAACGATATCTTTATAATACCCTGAAATTCTCAGCAAATAATCATCGAATACTGCCTGGTCAAAACCGATCTCATAGGATGTTGTGTTTGCCAGAGGAACTGTCGGATTACCCATGGTGATAACCTTACCGGTTGCATAACGTTGTACCCGATACATGCTTTCTGACGCAGGCAACTGAACATATTGGCCATAATTGAAAAATAGTTTAGATGTTTCACTGATCGGGTGCGAAATACCAATTCGCGGACTGATATATAATTGCGGTTTGATCTTAACCATCTCAACTTCTGCACTCGGACTGCCAAAGAATGCATCATATTCAGTCACATTGTACCACTCACCATTTGCGTTGATATACTGACCGGTGACACCAAGGTTAGCAACTAAACCTTCATACTCAAGTTTATCCTGCGCATAGAAAATAAAGCGATAAGGATTTTGCTCGTATTCCGTCCAGTATTGTCCGCTTGGGAGGATCGTCCATGAACCAAAATTCATTTCTAAGTGATCATACTGGAATTCAATACCGGCTTTGAGCTGATTGTGTTCGTTAAGCTGATTTCCATAATCGGCACGAACACGGTAAGTTACTATAGAACTGGAATCGCGGCCGGTGCCAAATGCACCACCCATCATCATACCGGTGATACCAACGAGAGAAAGATCTTCGTGCCAGCCGAAAGGAGAATCGTCATAATAGTAACCGGGGACAACCTCCACCATATTTGCTTCAGTAGTATCTCGGTAAGGCATTGGTCCTGTCTCATAACGTTTAGTTTGGATCTGACCAATAATATCCAAAGTACTGTTGTCAGTTAATAGATTCGTGTATTTCAAAGAATAGGTATTATCATATTCGCTTGATATTGAATAATAAGAATCCGAGAATACGCGGGTATCAAATACATTAAGATCGGTAACAGCAGATGCGGGACCGGAAACACTGCTCATCATACCGGCGTATCCGCTACGTGAAGTTGATGTGCCGTTCTTATAATGCATCATGCCGATAAAAGACAGTTTTTGGTTAGATGAAAGATTGGACGTCATTTTCAACATACCGGTGCGATCTGTAATACCATCAGTACACATCGGAACTATATACATGCTTTTGTCTTCACGATAGGATGCAAAAAATCTTAGATTACCCAGTTTTTTGCTTATGAAAGGAACCGGACCACCGAAACCCGCATCAATATTATAATCCCAGTCTTTAATAACACCATAACGGCGATGTTCATATAAATAAGCGCGTTGAGCACCTGCTGAGGTTAGATCATCATTGGGATTTGTGTTTGACAATAATGACAAAGCTTTACTGTTCCAGCCATTGAAAGATATATATTGTTCCTGAGTATATGATGGCCAAGGTGATACATCGTAAACACCGTTCCCATTGATATCATCATAGTATTCACCAATATCCCACTGACCGTTTCCGTTTATATCATTATAGGAATCGCCGCTGGTACCATTCCAACATACTTCATCATCCATATAAGGTTTTAACCAGAATGATTCGGGATCGTAGGGAGAAATATTAAACGCTTTATTTGCTCCGGGACTACCTTTAAGATTCATGACAAATTCATATTTATCGGGATCACCATCGCGCATCACAACATTGACCACACCTGATCGAACATTGTTATATTCAGCACCCATACCACCTGTTTGAACCGACAAGGCCTGAACGGCGCTGAGAGGAACAACTGATGTCGGCTCATTGGTACGAGCATCTCTTTGTATCACTCCGTCAACCATAAAGGAAACCTCATCACTTCCCGATCCACGAATACCGTAACCGGAAGTAACACCGACTTTCAAAGAAACGACTTCACCGATAGTAGTTGCAGGTAGTGCATCGATCTCGTCCTTAGAGATATTTGACATCGAACCCGTAACGTCAACTTCCACAACTTTTTGAACGGCTTCAACGATCACACCTTCAAGGCCAATAACATCAGCTTGCATTTTGTAGTCAAGACGATTAGTAAGATCAATTTTTACTGCAACATCTTTCATGGTTACTCTTTCGTAACCGATATATTGTGCGATCACGTTATATGTACCGGGAGGTACATTCATGATCACATAGTATCCTTCTGCATTTGTTGCGGCACCTAACCTGGTCCCCTCAACAAGTACATTTGCACCGGCTAATGACTCACCGGTTTTTTCATCTGTAATTGTACCCATTATTTTACCGGTAACACCGGCAAAAGCAATACCAACTACAAACAATAAACATAAAATCCGTTTCAGATTACTCATTATATACCTCATTGTTTAGATGAGCTTATTGACTCTTTCCCCAAAATCCACCTTGTTTATCAAAAGCTTTTTAAAATAAAAGAAATGCTAAACATATACAATTGATTTTATGTTTTTTTATTAAAAAAGCAGAAGGAAATTCGAAGGAATTATGAAAACACAGCGCTTTGATTCATAACTGATTAATATTCACTGAATAAAAGGAAAAGGCGATCAAATGACCGCCTTCTCTGAAGAGTATTGTTTTATGTCTTTATTTTAAGAATTCAACTTCTTTTTTACCTTTTTCAATATCAACTCTGCGTAAAAGCAGTCCACCGATAAGGAAAAGGGCCAATATTGAGAGTACACCGTAACGAACACCCATGTTTTCCAGTTGCATACCACCAATAGTTAAATCCGAAGCGTTGCGTGCAAGCAGTGCAACGACAGCCATTAAACTCGGACCGATAACCGCTGCGAATTTTCCCAGCAAGTTAAAGAATCCGTAGAATTCCGCCGATTTGTTCGCAGGAATAATACGCGAATACAAGGATCGGCTTATTGCCTGTATACCGCCCTGGAAAAGCCCGATGGCAACTGCCAGTGCATAAAAATGCCAGACCTGGTTCATAAAGAATCCGATAAAAGTGATCACGGCATATGCGGCAATACCAATGTATAAGGAATTCTTGGCACCGATCTTTCTGGCTACAAGACTGTATAAAAGTGATCCTCCGAAAGCAACGAACTGAACGATCAATAAAGCTACGATCAGCGCGGATGAGGGAAATTCAAGTGCGGTTCCGATCGAAATGGCCATGCGGATGATCGTATCCACTCCATCAATATAGAACCAATAAGCCAAGAGGAAAGTCCCCACAACTTTTAAGTGCCGGATCTCTTTGAACGTCCCGATCAGCTGGAGCCATCCTGCTTTGATGGTTGCCCAGAGTCCCAAACCCGTTTTTGCGAATTGAGGTTCTTTTACGACCAGGAAAATGGGAATTGAGAAAAGCGCCCACCAAATGGCAACGGATAGAAAGGATATTTTGATCGCCAATGTGCCATCGGCTATGCCAAACATCTCAGGTTTAAGATACATCATGACATTGATCAGAAAAAGAAGGCCTCCCCCAATATAACCCATGGCAAAGCCAAGCGATGATACATGATCGACTTTCTTCTCAGAGGCAACTCCGGGTAATAAAGAATCATAAAATATGTTACCACCCGAGAAACCGATCGTTGCAACTACGTACATAAACGCAGCTACCTGCCACTGTCCCTGATGAACCATAAAAAGTCCACCTGTCATAACTATTCCAATGAATGCAAAAGTAAACAGGAATTTTTTCTTCGCGGATCCTTTATCGGCAATAGCTCCAAGAAAAGGAGCTAATATTGCGACAACCAGAGATGCGATAGAATTTGCAAATCCCAATCGGGCCGTTGTATCCACATTGGCGACACCCGAACTCCAATACTGTGAGAAAAAGATGGGGAAAAATCCCGCCATCACGGTCGTAGCAAAGGCAGAATTTGCCCAATCATACATAGCCCACGACCAAATCGTTTTCTTTTGATCTAACATAATTCCCTCCTTAAATCAATTGATCCTTCTTCGTCAAGACTTCCATCTTCGCCAAGGCTACGATGGACAAGACAAAGGGCAGGCAATTGACAATTATAAATACCAAAGAAGCTTATGTGCTTTTTTGCTTCTCGGTGTCCTGACTTTTTAATTTATATTCTTCCAATGGAAGATAAGCTAATTTACCTTGGCGATAACAACTTTCATACCAAATAATCCGGTCGATCTCAAATACTTCGGGTTCTAATGTAATGTCGTAAAATGTAGATAACAGGTCTTCATGAACTTTATGTTTAATCCGTCCAAGCGTAATGTGAGGTGCAAACCGTTTACCGGTATCATCAAATCCCATAGCTATAAAACCGGTATTCATTTCATCGGATAATTGGTAAACCACATGGGGGCTTTTCTGTAGACCTGCCCACAATATACGCGGTTCACCTTCTCTGGGAAACTGACCCAGATCACTTAGTTGAAGCTGAAATGGTTCAACGTTTGAAACAATACGCTTAAATTCATTTCTAACATCCTCCAGAATCCAATCCGGAGTATCACCCAGAAATTTCAACGTAATATGTAAAAGTTCAGGATCCGTCCATTTTACACCCTCTGAAACAGATTCGAGTTGTGTCTGCACCATTTTTAACTTTTCTTTAATAGCATCCGGTAGCGGTAATGCAATAAAAGTTCGCTTATCTGGCATTGAATATCTCCTTTGAATTATTCGTCGTCAATTAAAGTCAATCGAACACGGTTCAGAGCTGCGCGAGCCGCATATTCCTTGTTCTTTTTTCGTCCTCTGTTAAAATCTAATTTTTGTATATGAATTTTTTCTTTGTATGCAATGGCAAGATAGATCAAGCCAACCGGTTTACCGGGCGTTGCGCCATCAGGACCCGCTATCCCGCTGACCCCGATGGCGATATCCGCTCCGGTTTTATTTTTTAAGCCTTTTACCATGGCTTCCACTGTTTCTGCACTTACGGCACCGTATTTATCAAGAATATGTGGGTCAACGCCCAGCGATCGTATCTTTGCTTCATTGCTATAAACAATAAATCCTTCTTTAAAAACTGAGGATGAACCGGATATATTGGTGATCATATCGGCGATGGCGCCTCCGGTGCAGGATTCTGCAACCGTGATGATCAAACCCTTATCCTTACATAAATTCACCACGATCTCCGCCATGGATTCGTCAAGCAAGGAATAAACCGAATCTCCGAGTAATTCTTGTATCTTCATTTGAGCTTCTTCAACTTTTAGCTTATCGCTTCCGCCGAGCCGAAGGGTGATCCCTTTAACGGAAGGATAATACCCAATGCTCAACTCTT
This sequence comes from Fidelibacterota bacterium, assembly GCA_021734505.1. Lineage (GTDB taxonomy): Bacteria > Fidelibacterota > Fidelibacteria > Fidelibacterales > Fidelibacteraceae > M50B103. The sequence goes on from JAIPIT010000003.1 coordinate 35,260, forward strand.
TTTCAATATCAGGCATGACAGCCATGATCCGGTCGGCGATCTCCGATTCGGGTAAACCAAATGTATTGATCTGTAATTCGGTGTTCAAAACCTTTGAATACTTCGATAATTCGGGTAAAATGCTCTCCGTCATCATATTTTGCATTTCATAAGGAACGCCCGGCATGACAAAAAAGCTTTTTTCATCTTTACGAAAGATCATTCCACTGGCCGTACCCATCTTGTTAATGATGCGTTCTGCATTATCGGGAATAACGGCTTGACCCTTATTCCTTTCTGACGGTATTCTTCCACGCTTCTTAAAGAATTCTTCTACCCATTTATATGCTTCTTCGGAAAAAACCAGGTTTCCGCCAAAATATGAGGTGATCACCGCCTTGGTGCGATCGTCCTCCGTAGGACCAAGCCCTCCGGTTATAAATATATAATCCGTTGCTTTTTCAACTTGGTCCAATGCTTTTATGATAGCCTCTTTTTCATCGGCGATCACGACATGTTTAATGACCTTTACGCCAATATTTTTTAATTCCTTGCTCATCCATGTGGCATTCGTATTCACGGTATGCCCGGCGAGAAGCTCGTCGCCGATGTTAATGATCTCGGCAATTTTTTGATTATGATCGTTCATATTTTTTCGATTTTGTAAAGACGCAAAATCTTGCGTCTCTACAGCTACAGGAATAATCTCCAAATCCCAAACGTTATTAACCATGCCGGCACTGCAGCCAACACATCATCCAGCATGATACCAACGGCTCCGGGTATCTTTTCGGCTTTGCGTATGAGCCAGGGTTTCCAGATATCAAAAACCCGAAACAGGGTAAAAGCGATCAATACCACCCAAATGTTATCCTTGGGTAAGGCGATCAGCGCCAACCACATCCCCGCAACTTCATCCATGACGAACCATTTGGGGTCTTTTATGTCTTTATGACGGATCAGATCATATCCGGACAGCAAGCCGATGAGTAACAAAATAAAAAATATTTCAATATCCCAGATCAGTTTTATATCAAACGTACCTGCCACAATAAAGATGATAGCAACGGTAACAAGCGATGCTATTGTTCCGGGAAATAAAGGAAAATATCCGATCCCCAAAAAGGATCCGATCATATGAGAGAACCAACGTGATCTTTCTTTATTCATTCGATGATTTACGAAATTTTATATAATAATCCACACCCGTGTATACAGTAAAAACCATGATTACGATCATGGTGATCATAATAGCCGGACCGCTAACAAGATCAGCAAAGAAGTTATATAATTTAGCGGGGATCGGAAGACCCATAATTGCCGGAATGGCCAATACAGCCCCAATAAAAGTCATTTGTATCGCTGTCTTCGCCTTGGCAATATTGCTTGTCTTAAAGCTGATTTCCATTGCCTTGGATCTTTTTCTCAAATAGTTGACAAAAATATCACGCGCAAGGATCGGAATAATGATCCATAAAGGTAATAATGATATACGATAAAAAGCAAAAAGCATTAGAAATACCAAGACCTTATCCGCCATTGGATCCAATTCCTTACCCAATTCGGTAACCATATTGAATTTTCGCGCAATAATGCCATCTATTAGATCTGTCAAAGCGATCACAACATATAAAATTAAAAAGAACATAGATGACAGAAAAGCGGGATCCTGATAATGCCGGACATATAGCAAATATAAAATCGCCGATGCTACAATGCGCAAGAGTGTGATTATATTCGGCAATTTTAGAATATCTCTATTCATTCGGTATTTCCATCCTTCCTTCAATGGCACGTGCTAAAGTCGCTTCATCGGTATATTCCAGGTCTCCGCCGATAGGAATTCCGCGAGCAAGGCGAGTGATCTTTATCGGTTTATCCTTAAGAAGTCGGCTCAAATAAAAACTTGTCGTATCCCCTTCTACAGAGGGGTTAATGGCAAAGATGATCTCTTTGACCGGCCCTAAACGGTTTAATAAACTATCTATGGCCAGATCATTGGGTCCCACGCCATCCAGTGGTGATATCAATCCGCCTAAAACATGATATTTGCCACGATATGAAACTGATTTTTCCAGGGCGATAACATCCAAACTATCCTCAACCACGCAAATGATGCTTTCATCCCGTTTGGTATTAGCACAAATGTCACAAGGTGATTGCTCAGTAATGTGATTACAGATCGTGCAATGTTCTATCTTATCTTTAAGATCAAGCATAGCTTGACCGATCTCAAGTATATCTTCGCGCTTTTTATCCATTAAATAAAAGGCAATACGGCGGGCGGATTTTCGTCCGATACCGGGAAACTTGGAAAAGATCCGTTCTACTTCAGTAATAACATCGGGGATACCGGCCATGAAATTTCCTTTAGAATCCTGGTATGTTCATACCGCCGGTAATGCCGCCCAGCGTACTTTGAGTCAGTTCATCTACCGCCTGCATTGCCTGATTCACCGCAGCAACGATCATATCTTCGATCATTTCGGGATCTTCTTCAAGGATCTCAGGAGATATCTTGATCGATTTCAGGGATTTTTTTCCGGTGGCAACCACGGTGACCATTCCACCGCCAGCGCTTCCGGTGACTTCTTTGGCTTCCAACTCTTTTTGGGCTTGTTCCATTTGTTTCTGCATTTGCTGAGCCTGTTTCATCAGCTGTTGCATATTTCCTTTGGGTAACATATTCGTTTCCTTATGTCTTTAAATAGTGTTTACCGTTAAAGATAAATAAAAACTGTGGGGAATGAAAACAATAAAGAACGATAAACGATAAACGATGAATTATGAATGATGGATGATGAATTTAATTTCCGGAACAGGCATGCCCGTTCCCTACACTTCTCACGTTTTATGTTTTACTTTTACGTCTTACGTGTTACGTTTTATATCTTACTCATAATGCGTCCACATCCGAATCACTTTTACGATCTTCTTTTCCTCGTGGACCTGATAAACTAAACGCTGCTGAATATTGATACGTCTGGAATCTGCACCTGTCAGATCTCCGAGCAATTTTTCAAATGGTGGAGGATCTTGGTATGGATTCTTCTTAATTACATCCAACAAATTAATAATTTTGGGTTTTAAACCGGCAGAGGCAGCCTTTTTGGCATCTTTTTTGGCTTGTTTTGTGTAGACAAGAGTATACATGCTTACCAATCGAGTTGGGTATCGCATTCATCAGGATTCTCTTTTAATCCCTCAATAATTGATTCTCTCATGCCGGGAATGGACGTGAGGTACATCGTCTCCTCGATAGCCCGCCAATCTTCTTCAGATAACAGAACGGCTGTGTTGTTCTTGCCGGTAATATATACCGGTTCATGAGCTTCTTTGACTTGGTCAACAAGTTTGTATAGCTCTTTTCGAGCATTTGTAACATTGATCGTTTTCATATTATCTCCGTACGGTATTGCGTACGCTTATATTATACTCTAATTCTGCGAGCAATACAAATGATTTTATTAATATACTCTCGACAGGCAGAGAAATGAGTGACGTATGTTTAAGGTTTAGGGTTTAGTTCTTCAACCCCTAGCGGGGTTATTTTAAAGATATTCGTGTTTATATTCTTCTTGAATCCCTCACGGGATTCCCTTATCACTTTAAAATTATTATGAGCATATTTTTATAAAAAACACCAACGGTTGGTAAATTCTGTAGATCGGTGCTCTATAAATTACTATAGCAAGAACCCTGCAAGGGTTTAAGAAGAATATATCTTTCATCCTACACAAAAGGACCCCCCCCAAGGGGTTCAACATTAAACGCTTAAACCTTATACAAATTTGCATGAACCCCGTTAGGGGTTGACCATCTTAAATCTTAAACCATTTTAACCCTTCACCCCAATTCAACCTTATTCATCTTTCTTCAACCTTCTTCAACTTAATTCTGATTTTGTCAATTGGAAATGTCTGATTTTTTTCTTAATATCATATCGAATTTCATACGTAAAAGGGGCTTTAATGCAACAGTATCTTGATCTGGTTCAATATGTCTTAGAAAACGGAGTAAAAAAGACCAATCGAACAGGTGTATCGACTCTTTCCAGCTTTGCCTATTTTTATAAAGTCGATATTTCAAATGGCTTTCCCCTGCTAACAACAAAAAAAATGTACTACAAATCAATGTTGCATGAATTGCTTTGGTATTTGAGCGGCGAGGAACATATCAAGAATTTGTGTCAAAAAACCAAAATATGGGATGCGTGGGCTAATAATGAAGGCTTACTGGAAACTGCCTACGGACGATTCTGGCGCCGTTTTCCGGTGCCCGAAACCGGTCATCTTCCCGGAGAGAACTGGAAAACAAAATGGACCAAGGCAGATCCTGCGACCGGTACATTGGTATTTGATCAGATCCAATTCGTGATCGACACACTCAAAGAGATCAAAATAAACGCCGAAACACCGAATTTGCGGCGCATGGTCGTTTCCGCATGGCACCCGGGTAATGCAGCGGAAAGCAAATTGCCTCCTTGCCACTATAGTTTTTGTTTCAATGTCAGCGGGAACAAGCTTAATTGCCACTTGACCCAGCGTTCAGGTGATATTGCGCTGGGCATCCCCTTCAATCTTGCCTGCTATTCACTTCTGACCATGATCCTGGCCCAAGAATGCGGCTATGAAGTGGGCGAATTTGCACACACGATCATTGATGCACATATTTATGAAAATCATGTTGAGGGTCTTAAAGAACAGCTGAAACGTGTTCCAGGTCCCCTGCCCACCATGACGATCGCGAATAAACCCATATTTGAATTGACCTTTGAGGATTTTGAATTGAAAGATTACGAAGCGGCACCAAAGATAAAATTTGGGGTGGCGGTATAAATAGACCTTCCAACTGGTATCCGAATGAAATGAGGATCTGCTGGATGGTCGAAAACGATAATAAATATTTATTTCGACCAGCCAGCACCTCACCTTCGCCAAAGCTATGGCGAGTCGAGCTGGCAGGTCTTTGGAGAACAAATGAAACAACCCGTCATTATCATTGTCGGTATGACAAAAGACCGTATCATCGGTAAAGGCAACGAGCTTCCCTGGCATATTTCCGAGGATCTGAAGCATTTTAAGCGAGAGACCACCGGAAATACGGTTATCATGGGGCATAATACCTACCTGTCTTTACATCTTTCCTCATTACCAAATCGCAATAATATCGTGATCTCGCCCGAATTGGAATCAAACGAACATATTACAGTGTGTCGAACACTGGACGAAGCGCTTGAAATTGGACAAAACTTTGGCAAACCCATCTTTATTATGGGTGGCGCATACACCTATGAACATGCACTGCCATATGTGGACTATCTGTACATTTCATGGGTAAAAAAAGATTATGAAGGCGATGTTTATTTTCCTATATTTGACGTCGATCATTGGACTAAAGAATCGTCAGAAGAATATGACGAATTTGTATTTATTAAATATAAACGACTATAAGTGGAGGTTTAACCATGGATTTAACTCTATTAAAAAAATTGGATATCCAAAAGATGAACAGCGGCTGTTCAACAGGTCAAAAATGGATCAAATCTACTACATCAAAAGTTTTAGATATCACATCACCCATTAATGGTGAAGCTATTGCGAAAGTACAAACTTGCTCGCATGAAGATTATCTCGAAGTAAAAAAACAGGCACAGCGTGCCTTCACGGTATGGCGTACGGTTCCCGCACCTCAACGTGGTGAAATTGTTCGTCAGATCGGACTGAAATTGCGTGAATACAAAGAAGAACTCGGCAAGCTGGTCACGCTTGAAATGGGCAAATCCATTCAGGAAGGCTACGGCGAGGTTCAGGAAATGATCGATATCTGTGATTTTGCAGTCGGTTTATCTCGTCAGCTTTACGGAGTTACCACACAGTCGGAACGCCCGGAACATCGCATGTATGATCAATACCATCCCATTGGTATCGTGGGTATTATTTCTGCTTTTAACTTCCCCGTTGCCGTTTATGCATGGAATGCCATGTTGGCAGCCGTTTGCGGCGATGTCTGTATTTGGAAACCTTCTTCAAAGGTTCCTCTGACAGCCATTGCGGTTCAAAAGATCGTTGCCGAAGTTCTTAAAGAAAATAAGCTCCCTGAGGGTATTTTCAGCCTCGTGATCGGTTCAGGTCGTGATGTAGGCGAAGCCATGTTACAAGACAAAGAAGTCGGCTTGATCTCTATTACCGGTTCCACTCGAGTTGGACGTCATGCCAATGAAGTCATTGCCCGCCGTTTCGGAAAGGTCATTTGCGAACTTGGCGGCAACAATGCCATTATCGTGACCCCCAATGCAGATCTTAAACTTGCTATCCCCGGTATCGTTTTCGGTGCCGTCGGAACTGCGGGTCAACGTTGCACATCAACGCGCCGTGTGATCATTCATGAAGACATGTATGATACCGTAAAGAAAACCCTGCTTAAAGCATACAAATCCATAAAGATCGGAACACCTCTGGATGAATCAAATCACGTCGGTCCCCTCATTGATACCGATGCCGTCAAGATGTATGAGGATGCCATTGCACAAGCTAAAGAACAAGGCGGCAAAGTCATTTGCGGCGATCAAGTACTTAGCGGAAAAGGCTATGAATCAGGAACTTATGTTAAACCAACTATAGTGGAAGTTACGAACGATATGGCAATTGTTCAGGATGAGACTTTTGCGCCGATCCTTTATCTTATTAAATACAGCGGCGATGTCGAAGATGCCATTGCCATTCAAAATGATGTCGTTCAGGGATTGTCATCGGCTATCTTTACTCAGGATGTCCGTGAAGCAGAATTGTTCTTGTCATCACGCGGATCAGACTGCGGTATTGCCAATATAAATATCGGAACTTCCGGTGCCGAGATCGGTGGTGCTTTCGGCGGTGAAAAAGAAACCGGCGGCGGACGCGAATCCGGGTCGGACGCATGGAAAGGTTATATGCGCCGTCAGACCAATACGATCAACTACAGTAAAGAATTACCATTGGCACAAGGAATAAAATTCAATCTTTAAAATTAACGGGTGGACAGATGTTCGCCATGAAAAGGAGAATATATGATAAAAGCAAAAGAAGTAAAAAAAGTCTTGTCAAAACACATGCTGACAGACGGTTTTGATGTCATTGTCGATCTCGACAAATCACACGGCTCATGGCTGGTTGACAAACGTAACGGTGATGAATATCTTGATTTTTTCTCAATGTTCGCTTCTCTGTCGATCGGATTCAATCATCCTTATTTAGTATCCAAAAAAGATGAATTTGGCCGTATTGCCATAAACAAACCCACTAATTCCGATATATATTCAGAAGAAATGGCATCTTTCCTTGATACATTTTCACGCATTGGTATTCCAGACTATCTCCCCCACGCATTTTTTGTTTCGGGTGGTGGACTGGCAGTCGAGAATGCCTTAAAAGCTGCGTTTGACTGGAAAGTCCGCAAGAATTTTGAAAAAGGCGAAACGGATGTAGTCGGATTAAAAGTACTCCATTTCAAACAAGCATTTCACGGCAGAACAGGCTATACTTTATCTTTGACAAACACAGCTGATCCAAGAAAAACACAGTACTTCCCTCTTTTTGATTGGCCACGAGCTACAAATCCAAAATTGATCTTCCCCCTTGAAGAGAACAAAGAGACCAATGAAGCATTGGAAGCAAAAGCCATAGCCGAGATCAAAGAGATGGTCGCTAAAGATGCCAAGAATATTGCCTGTATCATTATTGAGCCTATCCAAGGTGAAGGCGGAGATAACCATTTCAGTAAATCTTTCTTTAAGGCATTGCGAGATATATGTGATGATAATGAAATGTTATTGATCTTTGATGAAGTTCAAAGTGGCGTCGGACTAACGGGTAAATTCTGGGCACACCAGAATTATGATGTTAAACCCGATATCATTTCTTTCGGTAAAAAAGCACAGGTCTGCGGTATTTTGGCCGGTCCTCGTATGGATGAAGTCAAAAACAACGTCTTCGTTGAATCAAGTCGCATCAATTCCACATGGGGTGGTAACCTCGTTGATATGATGCGTTTTAAATATACGCTTGAAGTCATTGAAAAAGAAAACCTGATAGAAAATGCGGTTAAAATGGGTAAAGTCCTGCTTGCCGAACTTAAAAAGATCAAAGAGGAATATCCCAAATTGATCTCCAATGTCCGCGGTGTAGGCCTGATGTGCGCATTTGATCTGCCTGATGGTGAAAAACGCAATGAGTTCCTAAATAAAATGTGGGATAATAAAGTCATGATCCTCCTTTGCGGAGACAGATCCATGCGCTTCCGTCCGCATTTGAACGTTACTGAAGACGAACTGATGTACGGTTGCAACGTTATTCGAAAGGTACTTGCAGAAATGTAGGAACTGGTGACTGGTGACTGGTGACTGGAAACTGGTAAAAATTATAAAGTAAAGGGCTCTCTCGAAAAATCGGGTTGAGCCTTTTTTTTCAATTGACTCAATGAGATTATTTTCGATTGACTCAATGGGATTATTTTCAATTGACTCAATGAGATTATTTTCAATTGACTCAATGCTTATTCACTCCCCTCAAAAACTTTTCCCGAAACATTTACCCTGCTTTCTTGTTGTAATTACATGGAGTAACTTTTATATTCACCGGAATATGTTTTGATTAATTTGTATTGGAGGAATAGATGAAGAAAATTGCAGTATTTTTGATGTTGTTCGCAACATTGCTATCGGCACAGGTTATGGTCACAGAAGTTCAGGTCTTGGATTTTGGAAGGAACACGATCAAGCCGGTATTCAGTGATGATGGACAGTATTTACTTTTTAGCTCATTTGAAGGTGGAAATTATCATAAACTAAGTGATAATAAAACTACCACTTTCGCCTCAGCAGCCTATGATTACAGTATGGATGTTGATGGCAAGATACGTTACCGGACAGATTCATTTGTTGATGATTTGCACATGAATTCCGTCATGATGTATGATTCCAAAATTAATGAAACAACAGTAATTATTGATAAAAAAAGATTGGACATAGTCCCAAAGATTACTGAACATGGTGTTTATTATTTAGAAGACAGCAAAATAAAAACAAACAACGTATTGGCAAAGCCTTCAGCAAAACCGGTTGTCATGTCTTATAACAGATCATTACTCATCCATTCCTATGGTACATCCAAGATCTTGAAACCGCTTGGTGAAGACAAATTCTATATTTGGCCTTCCGTTTCCCCGGATAATTCGAAGGTCGTGTTTGTTGATATTAATGATCTCTACGTTATAGATATGAATGGTAATGTCATTTTTAATATTAAGGAAGCGCGGGCACCCAAATGGTCTCCGGATGGTAAATGGATCGCTTTCATGCGGGATTCGGACGATGGTCATGCTTTCATTTCTTCAGATATTTATGTTGTCAGAGTTGAGGATCAGAAAGTATTCAAGCTGACCGACACGGAGGACAGGATCGAAATGAATCCATCATGGTCGCCCGACGGCACTCAGATCGTTTGTGAAGATGTTGCGAATGATAAATTATTAATCTTAACACTTAGCATAAGATAAGGATAGAAAATGAAAAAGATAATCATCATACTTCTCTCGCTTGTCACGCTTATTTCAGCGCAAGATCTAAGTGGAAAAAAACTTTACATCAATGCCGGACACGGTGGCCATGATTCAGGTGACCGTCCCCCCATTAACGATGCCGGATACTTTGAAGCTGAAGGAAACCTGACCCGAGCACTTGTTGTGGAAACCATTTTAAAAAAATGGGGAGCAACCGTTGTGATGTCAAGAAGACATAATCGCTCATCTGATGGTGTCGCTCTATCTAGTTTGGGATCCGATGCCACTAATCAGAACTGTGACTGGTTCCATTCAATTCATACGAATGCTGCTGGCGGCAATTCAACTTTAATGCTGTATTCCGGTTTTACCGGTGATCCAAGGATCAACAACGGATTGACAACCAGTCCTTCAAGCAATAAATTTCCTGGTATGTTGACCCTGTCAGATTTTATGGGAAATAACCTTGTTGCTGCCTTGCAAACGACATTCTATAAACATGCCGGAGATTATACGTTTTATGGGAGTGGTGACAATTACCTTGGTGTGTTTAGATATTTAAATATTCCCGGTACTTTAAGCGAAAGTTCTTTCCATGATTACTGGCCCAATACCTACCGTTTGCAAAATCTTGATAACAGGATCAATGATGCATGGGCGATCGCATTGGCATTTGCTCAATATTATGGTGAGCCAAAGCCGCAATTTGCAAACCTTGCCGGTATCGTTAGAACGAAAGAACTCAAAACAAATTATGAATATATTGACGGAACAGACGATGAATATCAACCTATTGACAGCATTGTCGTTACTGTAAATCCCGGTAATCGGATATATTATGGCAACAGAACCATGTATATTGACAGCTATACCCCCCAGTGGTCTCAAATAACGACAGGCTCTCCCATTGATCCCAACAATTGGGCTGCGGTTGATAATCGTTATACGACTCTCGGATCAAGTTATAACTACGATTACTACATGAACGGTTATAATAACAATCATGGATACAACCGTAATAATGGTTTCTATCTTTTTGATAGTCTTGCCTATGGTACATATGAAGTTATTTATAATGCTCCCGGTTATTGGCCGGATACGTTGGAAGTGACTGTCAGCAGCGCAAAATTCTTCTGGACTCAAAATATATTCATGGATTCTTCCGTTCCTCCTTTTGTCAGAAGTTTTTCTCCTGCAAACAACGAACCCGTACACCCTGCTTGGGAACCCATTGTCCTGTCATTTTCACATGAAATGGATACCACGGCAGTTAGAAACGGTTTTTCGATCGCACCGGCAGCCGATTTGATCTTTAATTGGAATTCTACCAACAAAGTACTGACCCTCAATGCAGTTGGCGACAGTCTGGAAGTTGAAACTTCTTATACGCTTACTCTTGAAGCAGACAGTATTTTCGGCAATCGTCATCAAAATCTTGATGGGAACGGCGACGGAATAGGCGGAGACGATTTCGTACTTGAATTCACAACTTCTCCTCCTGATATTTATCCTCCCTTAGTCGCGGATTATTTTCCTCCCCGTGCAGCGAAATATGATGATCTTCAACCGATCATTTCCTATTTCTTTGATGAGATCGTTGACTCGACCGGTGGGCTTGAAGACAAATTCGAACTTATTCGTACAAGTGGTACAGATATTACCATTCCAACGGTCTTTGATATGTATGTGATCAATGGTAAAACGATCATATCTCTATTTACCACTGAAGAACTGGAGCGTGGTAAACGTTATGCCCGTTGGTCTTACAGTGGATTATCCGATCTTTTTAATAATGTAACCGAGTCTGATCAGGTAAGTAGTTTACTGATCGACAGCGACACTCCTTGGTATGCCGATACCTTGATTATTGACGGCTTTGGCTCTAATTCACGTGATATTTGGTGGAAACCCAGTGCAAGTGGTTCAACCGTTAATGTGCTCGAGGCCGATAGATATGCTAATAATACTGTGGTCAATCACGGTAGCGGCAGTGCTTATTCAATGAAACTGTACTATAAATTCGATTCCAGTAAATCCGATTGCTTTTTAAGAGAGTATATGGATGCTGGCTCAGCACCTGCACAACGTAAATTCAATAGCAACGGTATTCTTCAAACATGGGTCTTTGGTGACGGTACCGGTAACCTGTTCCGTTTCGCGGTAGATGACCCCTCAGGCACAGGTACTTCTGAAGTAAGTCCTTGGTATCCCCTTGATTTTACCGGCTGGAAGCTCATTAAATGGGATCTGCGTGATGGAGAATGCGGCACATGGCCATCTGTATCGGATGGAACATTGAACGGTCAGCTGAATTTCGATTCATTCCAGATCGAGTATGTTGATAGCCTCGGTAACAATGAAGGAACCTTGTACTTTGAAGACCTCTGGTTCCTCACACCCGGTGGCGTTGCAGTTACCGAAACGGATATTCCCGTCGATTTTACCATGAATCAGAATTATCCGAATCCCTTCAATCCCACCACAGCCATCAGCTATCAGCTGCCGACTGATAATCATGTAAATCTCTCAGTTTTTGATATTCATGGACGTCGTGTTGCTACACTGATCAATGAAGCTCAATCTGCAGGAACTTACAGCGTTAATTTTAATGCCGGTCCTCTGCCAAGCGGTGTTTATATTGCAAGCTTGAAGACCAATATGGGCGTTCTAAATCAAAAGATGCTTTTAGTCAAATAGAACATCACAAGATATAATAGAACCCTTCTTCGATTGATTTTGAAGAAGGGTTTTTCTTTTTTAGGCGTAAAGGTTTGGGGTGTGGAGGTTTAAATGAGTTCTCAACCTTTTAAACGTTTCAACAATACCATCTCATGAGTAGATCTTTCCAGTCTTCGCTCTTCGAGCTTCGGCCGGCAGGCGACTTCGGCTCGCATACTCACCTACGCTCAAGATGACAGTTTATTTTGTATTTCAACTTCTTCAACGCTTCAACCTCTTCTCTTTTATCTTTAAATTATCATCTTTAATCTTTACATTACGCAGGAAAAGGAGCCCGCATGCGTAATCAAATCGTTAATATTCTTACAGAAGCCGGAAAGATCATTTCAAGTCGTATTCATACCCTAAAGATCATTGACCATAAATCCACGGAGGTCGATCTGGTCACTGAAGTGGACCGTGAAGTCGAGCTATTTCTAATGGAAAAACTAAGTGCGCTTCTCCCCAATAGCGAATTTTTATCTGAAGAAACAGCAAGTGAAATTAAGGAAGCGGACAAGCTTTGGGTTATGGATCCCATTGACGGGACGCTGAATTTTGTCCATGGTTTCCCTATGGTCTGTATCTCTCTCGCCCTTCATGAGGACGGTGTGCCAACTCATGCCTATGTTTATAATCCAATGATCAATTATCTGTTTGAAGCTCAGCGAGGAAAGGGTGCGAAACTGAATGGACTTGATATACATGTCTCCACTCACACAAAATTGATAGAATGCCTCTTGTCTACAGGTTTTCCTTATGATTACCCGACAAATAAAGAAAACAATTTAAATTATTTCGACCATTTCAATCGTCGCGTACAAGGGGTTCGCCGACCGGGATCAGCCGCCCTGGATATGGCATTTACTGCCGCAGGGACTTTTGACGGATTTTGGGAATGGCATCTCAAACCCTGGGATGTGGCTGCCGGTATCCTGTTGATCAAAGAAGCAGGCGGTATCGTAACAAATTTTGATGGGCATCCCTATACATTTCAAGATGACCATATTGTTGCCGGAAATCCGGCTATACATGCCTTAATGTTAAAAGAAATTGAAAAAATAAAAATTACTTTGTAGAGACGCAGCATTGCTGCGTCTCTCCCATATACCATTTTATAATTGGAGATTATCATGAAAAAACTGATCATCCTTTTTGCAATGTGCAGTTTTATTCTTGCACAAACCACTCTTAACTACAAAGAAAAATACCATGATCCAGTTCATGCCAAGATCATGGAAATTAGAAACTTAAAACAAGATGCTGAAAATAAGATCACGGAAGAGATCCGTGATGCGGTTAAAGACGAACAAGAATATACTCTATTTGCCTCTGTTGAGGGAATTGAGGTTCCCACTTCCATTGATGTTTTCCAAGCATTTTTTCATTTTCCCCCGAAACATCAAGGTCTAACCTCTTCATGCTGGGCTCATACGGGGATCTCGTTTATCGAGACGGAAGTACAGCGTTTGCAGGGAAAAGAGATCAAATTATCGGTCATGCAGATCGTGTACTGCGATTATCTTGAAAAAGCTAAATATTATATTGAAACAAGAGGGGAAAAAGATCTCCGCCGTGGTTCTGAAGTTGCAGGAGTTTTTCGCATAGCTGAAGAATATGGTCTGATACCTGAAGCAAACTACGCCGGAAATCCGACTGCCGAAGGGTTTGATACCGGTCTACTTCACGATGAACTCCGGGCTTATCTTGATCATGTTTATGAAAATAACTTTTGGGACGAAGAAATTGCGATGACCGCAATTCGTGCCATCTTGGATAAGCATCTGGGAAAAATACCCGAAACATTTGCTTATAGGGGAAAAGACTACACCCCAGAAAGCTTTTATAAGAAAGTCCTGAAATTCGAACCGAAAAAATACACAGCTATTCAATCAACATTAGCTTTCCCTTTTCACGAGTATACCGAATTCCCATTCCCCGATAATTGGTGGCATGGAAAAGAATATTACAACCTGCCTGTAGAAGAATTTTATCAAGCGATAGTAAAAGCAATTAAAAATGGTTATTCGGTTCCCATCGGTGGTGACACCAGTGAACCGGGCTTCAATCGATATGCGGGTATTGCTTTCATTCCAACGGCTGATATCCCTTTAGAATACATTGATCAGGATGCAAGAGAATACCGTATCAATAATGAAACGACCGGAGATGATCATGCCATTCATATTGTCGGGTATGTTCAGATAAACGGTGTGGATTGGTTCCTGATCAAAGATTCATCCCGAACAGCCTATCAAAGCAGTCATCCGGGTTATTATTATTTTCGTGGCGATTATATAAAACTGAAAATGCTGAATGCGGTAGTACCCACAGATTTTATAAAATAAATGGATGATAAATGTACGGGAGGCTCTGGAGCCTCCCGTTTATTTTCCGGGCGACTCCAGAGTCGCCCATACAATACCAAAATTATAAACTTTGAATATTTATCACAAGTTCCGCCAGCAGATCGTAATCCACAGCATCGATGATCTCGACGTCAACAAATTCCCCTTTTTTCAGTTCACCGGGAATAATGACGCGATTGTCAATATCGGGTGAATCACGGAAAGTACGACCGTAACTATCGCCGCTTAGGCTGTCATAAGTATCAATAAGAATCTTTTGAGTTGTTCCGATCAACGCTTGATTTTTCTCAAGCGATATTTCCTGTTGAGCCGTCATGATCGCTTCCAATCGTCGTTGTTTGATACCTTCCGGAATGGGATCACCCAATGATTCGGCCGGTGTGCCATCTTCCTGACTGTAGGTAAATCCGCCAAGTCGATCGAATTTGGTTTCTTTGACAAATTCAAGCAATTCATTGAAAGCTTCTTCCGTTTCACCCGGAAAACCAACCATCACAGTGGTTCTTAGGGAAAGATTTGGGATCTCAGCTCTGAGTTTAGTGATCAATTCACGAATATGCTCACCGTCTTTTCCGCGTTTCATGGCACGGATCATATCGGTTTGAATATGCTGAATGGGAATATCAATATAGGGCAAAATACTTTTAGATTCATTGATCACGTCGATCAATTCAAGATCAAAATGAGCGGGATGAGCATAATGCAAACGTATCCAGGGAAAAGCATTCATCGCATCCAGATCCCGTAATAGTTTGGGAAGTCTGATGTCTTTCCCAAGATCCCAGCCGTAAGTCGTGGTATCCTGTGCGATCACGATCAGTTCTTTTACGCCCTGTTTGGCCAGATTTTCGGCGTCTTTTAAAATTATATCGGGTTTTAGGCTGACTTGCTTTCCCCGAATAAGGGGAATTGCACAATAAGCGCAATTATTATTGCAACCCTCAGCGATCTTAAGAAAAGCGTAATGACCGGGAGTCATCAATGACCGTGGCGCCGGTATGGCATCGCGATGCAGAAGATATTTTGCCACATCTTGAATTTCATCCACACCAAAAAATGCGTCGACTTCGGGCAGTTCTTTCTTAAGTTCCTCGCGATATCGTTGGGATAAACATCCCATCACGATCACGGATTTGATCTGTCCGTTCTCTTTTAACTTGATCGCCTGTAAGATCGTATTAATACTTTCTTCTTTTGCCGGTAATATAAAGCCACAGGTATTAATGATCAAAATATCGGACTCTTCCGCTGCCTCCACGTATTTAAAGCCACCGCTGAGCAACAAACCCTTCACTTCTTCACTGTCTACCAGATTCTTAGAACAGCCCAGGGATATAATATTGAATTTTTTCATAAGTTTTAAATCGTTTAGGGTTTAGGGTTTAGGGTTTAAAAAGTTCAACCCCTCGACAAGCTCGGGGTTGGTGATTGTGGGATTCGCTTTCCCGGGATTTCATCCCGGGCTATTACTTAGTTATACCCCTCGACAAGCTCGGGGTAATTGATCATATTCATCTTCAACTTTTCAACAACACCATCTCATGAATAGATCCTTCACTTCGTTCAGGATGACAGTCTAAGTAACATTTCAACCTCTTTCAACACTTCAACGCTTCAACCTCTTTCAACCTTCTTCAAATCCTTCAAACATGGCATGAACGTAACGAACGGGATCAAACGCCTGGAGATCTTCCAATTTTTCCCCCAAGCCGATATATTTTACGGGAATATTCATTTTTTGTCTGATCCCGATCATGGACCCGCCTTTGGCTGTTCCGTCCAATTTTGTAACGATCAATCCGGTGATCGGTGTTACTTTTGTAAATTCCTGCGCCTGAACGACCGAATTCTGTCCGATCGAACCATCAAGAACCAGCAGCGTTTCATGCGGAGCCTCAGGAATGATCTTCTGGATAACGCGTTTGATCTTATCAAGTTCTTCCATCAAATGTGCTTTATTATGCAAGCGACCGGCCGTGTCAATGAGAATAACATCACTGTCACGCGATAGTCCCGCCTGAATTCCATCGTAAACGATGCCTGAAGGCGCTTTCGCTTCGAGGTTCTTAATGATATCCACTCCAGCGCGTTCGGCCCATATATCCAATTGCTCAATAGCGGCTGCCCGGTAAGTATCACCGGCGATGATCAGGACTTTCTTTCCCTCACCGCGATAAAATGAGGCCAATTTACCGATCGTGGTTGTCTTCCCTGCTCCATTCACGCCAACGACCAAAATCACACAGGGATGATAGGAATCGACAGGGATGCTCAGATCGTCATCTTTGAACAGGTCTTCAAAAAGTTCGGCAATGATATCGCGGACATCTTCATAAGCCAACAATTCTTTTTTCCGGGATGCCGATACGATCTTTTCAAGGATCAATTCGCAGACATCCGCACCAAGGTCCGATTCATATAAAAAGGCCTCGATGTTTTCCATAAAATCATCCGAAATTTTCATTCCGCGCCCAAAAAGCGATAACAATCCCTCTTTGAAGCGATTCCTGGATTTACTCAGACCTTTTTCGTAACGGTCGTCTTTTTGGAGTTCCTGAACTGTCTCTTTTTCTTTATTTTTTCTTTTGAATAGACCCATAATTCTCATTTTATTTCAGTTACGGAACAGGCATCAGTCTACTCCGCCAGCCGGCGGATTCGCCCGACAAGCGCCTGTTCCCTACACATCGTTTCAATTTTTCGTTATTCAGGCTTCTCGCTTCCCGCTTTTGCCTTCTTGCTTCTAAATAATTTTGCACTCTGAACACCATACACAACCCAGGAGATCAGCATCAATAGGGTTGAAAAATACAGAACATAGATCGCATACAAATTTACGCCAAGGTAAAATTCCAACAACCAGAACACACCGGCAATGGTCAGGAAAAGAATGAATAACTTGCCTGCAATATTTGCTCCGTTCACGATCTTGTATTTATTATAAAAGATCCGTTTCGTTATAAAAATACTGGCATCTCTCACCGTCAGAGCGACCAGGAACCAAAGCGGAAAATCCATACGGATGACCATCAGGACGATCATACCTGCGGCCACTACTTTATCGGCAAGGGGATCGATGAATTTCCCGAAATCGGAAACCTCATGAGATTTCCTGGCAACAAAGCCGTCCAGCCAGTCCGAGATCACACAGATCCCAAGGATCACAAGTCCACATTCCCATTGATCTGTAGCAAAAAGCCAGACGGCAGGAATGGTCAGCACTATACGACCCATACTGATGATATTGGCCGCGGTGAAGTATCGGTTCGTGTCCGATTTTTGCGTAACGAATTTATCTTTTATTTCATCTTCAAACATTCCGTACCTCATTTTCGAATGAATAATAGTTTAAAATATGATCTTTTTCAATGATTTGTTCAACGGGAAAATGTTCTGCGATCGTCAGGTTTTCCATACGGATCACGTGATCGGCAACCGCTATGCAATCCAGCAAACGGTGTGAAATGATAAAAACCCTGCTTCTTTTTCGAATTTCATTGATCAACTCGTACATGCTCTGACGATACGCCATGTTCAATGCCGTCGTGGGCTCGTCCAGGATCGTGACGGGTGCTTTGACCGCGGCGGCGAGACAAAGTCCCAAACGCTGACGTTCGCCTTCTGAATAATGCGCCAATCGACGATTTTTTGACATTAATTCATCAATTTCTAGTTTTTTGGCATAATGATTGAACAGTGCAGGATCAAAATGCTGTCCGACGGTATAGCGTTTATCTTTGTAGAGTTCAAGAATGCTATCCGGCGTATTCCCCGTAAACAGTCGTGTCAGATCCTGAGACAGATAGGCACAAAAAGGATATTCCGAAAAAGCATTGATCTCACGCAAATGAGAATCGGACAAAAGTTTTATCAATAGAGATTTTCCGCTTCCAACCGGCCCCATGATGGCGGTACATGACGAGGCGGACAGATCGATCTCAAGAGCATTGACAAGCTCTTTTGTGTCCGAGATATTGTATATAAAAGGAAGTATCTTCATTTATTGACCGATCTCCATTAAACGCTTTTCTACCAGATCAGAATCAAGAATTATATTATTGACCGTAAAAGCTTCCGGACACTCATTAGTCGAGAATTGGGCTTTGATACACCCCCGATCCATGATCCATACTTTGTCGTTAAAACAGTATTCATCGGGACTTTGAGAAGTAATGCAAATGCTTTTCCCGCTTTTTGCCATTTCCCTCATGCAGGAATAAAATATTTTGATCGCAGGTGGATCAAGATGCGACGTGGGCTCATCCATCAGGTAGATGTCCGCCTCGGTCAAACAGGTCGCCGCGATCATGACCAATTGTGTTTCGCCGAAGGACAAGGTCGATATATCCCGGTCCAGCAAATGCTCGATCTGAAGAAGTTCTGCGATCTTATTGATCTCAAACATGGCTTCATCCTTATTCTTACCCGCATTTTTCAGGGGAAAGGACAATTCATCCCGCACATATTGCATAATGATCTGGTGAAAGGGATTTTGCAGGAGCATTGCTACGCGCTTACCATCTGTTTCAATTTCGCCTGCCTCAAGGTCCGAGAATCCGGCAATGGCTTTAAGCAAAGAGGTTTTACCGCAGCCCGAATTACCGAGAAGCAGAATGCTTTCTCCGCTTTTGATCTCAAGATCAACTCCCAGAGGCGTGGTGAAATATGAAAGATGTGCATTACTAATAAACATGGTAGAATATATGAGATTTAATGGAGGTTTCATAGAATAAGAAGTAGAGACAAGGCATTGCCTTGTCTGGATGATGGATTATGAATTATGAGTTATGGATGATCTCAGAACAGTGATAAACGATGTTCGAACTATGAAGTAAATATTCACTCCGTAAATTGCATATTGGTGTTCCTTGTTCATTATTCATAGAGACCCCAGCGGGGTCGTACAATAATTGACTTTAATTCTAATAAATAATTACAACCACAGCGTGGTTGAACAGGGGTTTTTTATTACCCCGACCTTGTGGCCTGCCATGCCGAAGTTTTAACGAAGGCTGGAGGGGTAAAACATCAATAACCCGGGTTAAAACCCAACAATTATTATTTCTTTTTATCCCGGAGCTAAAGCAAGGGGCTATTTATTACTAACGTTTAACGATTATAATGGGCGTATACAATACGCCTTTACCATTTACGTCTTACGATTTATGATATTTGCCTTGGAACAGGCATGCCTGTTCCCTACACCTATCACGACGTTTCACCTCTCACATCTTACGTCTCAAGTCTTACCAGCCTGCGCCGAGGCTTCGGTCGGCAGGCGTCTTACGATTCAACACTTAAACGATTCAACATTTCAACATCTTTTGCCTTTTGCCTCACCTTCGCTAAAGCTATGGTGAGCATGCTTTTGCCTCGGAACAGGCCCCGAAGCCTCGGGGTTCCCTACACTCGCTTTAAAGAGATCATTGGTTGCCACTTTAATCTTTTTCCTTTTATCTTTTATCTTTAAGTTATCACATGATAACAAACTGGTTCACTCTTCAGAAATGCGCGGATTACTTACAAGGACACTACGCGTCGGCCGTTCTTGATAAATGCATGACCTTTGAAAAAAATGAGCTGTGGCTGCAATTCAGGGATAAACCTTCGCTAAAAGTGCATCTCGGACAGCCATTTCAGTATATATTGCAGTCCTCACAGGTCATAAAAGTAAATAAATCCACCATACGGATCTTCCCCTCACTGGAAGGTGCGATCGTTGATACCATTTCGATGATCCCGGGTGAACGGATCATGAAGATCTCTTTTACCAATACCTCCGGTCTGTATATCACTTTTTTATCCAATCGCGGTAATGTTGCTTATGTTTCGGACGATAACTTGGAGCTTTTCAAGAAAAAGATCCCCGTTGAGATCCCTGAGTCCGAACATGATATAACATATCATTCTTTAGATGATGACCCGCGTTTTTCTCCCTTTTGGAAACGAAGTGCCCTTGATATTTTTGGTGTAGAAGATTACGATCAACTCATAAACATCATTCAAAATTCCAACGGAAATATCCTCGGGAACCGATTTGTCCTGACTCAAACACCCGATCCCTACGAACCTGAAACCTTTTACAGAAATTATTGTAGGTATATTATCTCCGATCTGAAGGAAGATCATTTCGAGAGCGAATATAGATCGCTTGAAAAACGTATTTCGGATAAATTGAACGATCTTCAGAAGCATATTCACCATACGAAAGATGACGGACGGGTTGCCAGGCGCGCGGAAAAATATCGGTACTTTGCTTCCATTTTGTCTTCTTGCCGGCATATGATCACGGACCACAGTGAGGAATTCGAAATACCAGAAATGTATAGGCAGGAGGACTTCCCCACTCTCATTCCCCTCAAGAAAGAGATCAGTTTAACGGAGAACATCGATCAGTATTTCAAAAAAGCCCGCTCATCCGAAAATCGTATTCTTGAGGACAAGCAACGACATACCGACCTTATCCGTGAATACGAAAAATGGGAAGTGCTTTATAAAGAACTAATAGAAATTAAAGACATTCGACCGCTGAGAGAATTCCAGAAGAAACATAGTGATATCTTGAAAAGGGTTACGAAATCTTCGTCGAGCGACAACGAACGACGACCT
>JAIPIT010000060.1 GCA_021734505.1 Fidelibacterota bacterium
TACGCGTAAAGGACAGGAGAGGACCTTGCTGAATGTTCAGGGACTTACCTGGGAAGAAGCAAGACATTTAATAGAACTTGAAAAATTCACCCCTGTAAAGGGAAAATCTATCCCCCGCGACGATATCGAACCTTTCCGCGTTGTCGCTCAAATGCCCCGACCGGGAACACGCGTCAAACTGGGACGGCGAGTCTACCTAGATATCAGCATTCCTTTGGAAAATGTCACCTTTCCCGATCTTGTCGGAAAAACGTTGAGATCTGCCGAGATATTGATGGAAGATAATAATTTGAACATAGATTCAGTTTCATATGGATTTTCCAATATGCCTCGGGAGGTTATCTTTTGGCAGTCGGTCGAAGCCGGAAAATCGGTTCGTCCCGGCAGCGGTGTGCATGTTAAAATAAGCCTTGGACTGAGCAACTGGGAAGTTCCGACCGTTGTGAACATGAGCTTTGAAAATGCCTATAAGGCCATAAACGACGCGGGATTGCGTATCGGAACGGTATCTTATCGCGATAGAAATGATCTGCTGCCGAACACAGTGATATATCAATCCGTGCCCGGAACCACTGTTCTGACCGTACCTCAACCGATCGACCTGATCGTTTCCCGTTACAACGAAGAGCTGGAAAGCGAAACGGAAGAATGATGTTGAGCGCACAGGAACTTCGCCGTCAGCTTATTCATGTCGCCACAGTCATCATACCACTTCTATATTATTTTTTCCCCGATATCGGCCCCCTGACCGGCCAGCAATGGGTGATGATCCTGTTTATTGTTTTTGGAGGATTGTTCGTCTTCGCGGATTATTTTAGACGACGCAGTAAATTTGTAAAAAAAGCCTTCTTTTTCTTTGTGTCACCGTTCATTCGCGACATTGAAGAGAATAAAATGACGGGGGCGTCCCGAATTGCCATCACATTCTTTCTTATCTTGGCTATCTTTCCCATCAGGATCTCAGTACCCGCCTGCATGCTGCTCAGTATCGCAGATTCTGCATCGGCCATTGTGAGCAGATGGATCGAAAAACACAAGTGGTTCAAGCATTATACCATCGAGGGAACACTGGCGTACGTTATTGCCGGAGTGTAGATGTTCCTGATTGGGTTTCAATATGTTCCCATCTGGAAAGCTGCCCTTGTGGTTGTTTTTTGCGGACTTTTCGAAGCGCTTTTAAACCATTTGGATGATAATGTGGTTATTCCCGTGGCTGCAGCGGTGATGATGATGATGCTGGAAATTTAAAAGTTAATTAACCTTATTATTATAACAAATTACAAGATAGTCATCGTGAACCTGTTTCAGGACCTCTGTGAGATTTGGATTTTCTTTACGCGTAGCACCGGATGCGCCGCGAAATATCTTCAATAAATTGAACTAAAACCTCTATACTTTATACTCTTACTTTGTGAGCTTGATATATTTTGCGTTTTATTTACAGTGTTCTTAAAAATCTTTGTGGTATAAAACGCTGTTCTTTGAGCCCTTGTGGTACTTTGTGTCTTTGTGTGAAGTATTATTTATTTTATCAAGCGTTTGATCCGCTTTTCCATCACGTCCGCCATCTTCACTGCACCAAAATCGGTCAAATGTATCCCATCCACGGTGCCTTCAACTGCAACGTTCCGGATCTTTTTGAAGGGGATAATATGCAGATGTTTGTATTTGGGTTTCAGGCGTTTGTAAATCGCGGTCAACTCATTGTTCTCTGCAATGACCGCATTGTATACTTCAGGATCGAACCAGCCGTCCTCGGGCATTATATTGGGAACCATCAGAAGGGGCGTATCCGATTTTGCTTCCAGTAATTTTATCAGTTCACGCTCGGCTCTTTCCTTGATCATCTCAAGGTCCATGTTCGGAAAACAGTCAAAAATATAACAGGCGGCATCGATCTCGATCAGATAATCGATCACCTCGGGATCCATCCTGCCGTTGCCCGAAAATCCCAGATTTATACTTTCTCTGTTCAATTCTCGGCCGATGATCGCGGGATATGCCATACCGGGACGAGAAACACAACCGCCCTGAGTGATGCTTGTTCCGTAGAAGACCAGAGGTTTTTCCGGTCTTTCCGCTTCCCAAATATCCGCTTCGGGATTCAATCCGATATAAAGCGAGGTTAATCCATCATAGGTCGGACAATAAAGCATGTATTCACGGGGATCGCCGGACAGGTTCTTAATGAGTCGCCGTTCATTTTCAACCTGATAGGGCTTGCCCGTTCCCAAATGAAACCATTTATTGTTTTCTTTAACATAAAGGTCCAGACCGCGAATACCCGTACCGGCCATATGCACCATATGAAAATCGTTCAGGACCTTCCACTGGATATGGATCTCTGTGGCATCGGTCATAAAATGTGCGGCCACACCTGCAGAATTCCGGCTTAGGTTCCAGACCGGTTTCCGGACCAGTTCTTCGGCATTTGCCGGCAAACGGGAAAACGGCGGAGCATCATCGAAAGCCATGCCTTCAAGATACGGCTGAGCGTCATAATAAACCGGTTCAACGGCAAATAAAAAGACTCCCAGGAATAAAAACAGGAAACAAACTCTTCTCATCATAATTAACCTCTTGTAAATACAAGGCAAAAGTAAACTTTAAAATATAAAAAGACAAAATTAAAAAAAAGAAAAAGGGCGAAGACTTTTCGAAACTCCGAAAAAGCGCAGTAGAGCAAAAGTAAAAAAAGGAAAAAGGTCGAAGACTCTTCGAAGCTCCGAAGGAGCGCAGTAGAGCAACGCTTCAACCTCTTTCAAAAAAAAACAATTACAATTAAGAGGAAAAAAGTATAAATTTGCAAGATGTTAAAAATTAAAAAACACATATTGATCCTGTTGCTTCTATGCATGCTGGTTCCGCTGTTCTCTCAGGTTGTCAGTTTTCGTCTTACGGCCGCTTCCGAGTCGCAGAATATTTTTGCATCGGAACTTTACGGGGCAAAATGGATGTCCCTGAACCACTTTTTCAAGATCTTTGGAGAGATCAATTTACTGAATACCGAAGATTGGTCGCTGACGGCTACTTTGTCCGGGAAAAAATATAAATTCTTTGCGAACTCGGCATTTTATCAGATAAACGGTAAATGGTTCCATCTGCCGACAGCTGTGGAACGCTTGAGTTACGGACTTTATATACCCGAGCGGGAATTTATTCGTGTGTTGGCTCTGGATGCATATCCCGATCTTCATTATGATGTTGCCGATGGACACTATATCCTGGTTTCATCGGATTTTTCGATATCTGCCGTGAACATAAAAGAAATGAAGAACGGCACGGTGCTTCGTATTAAAACCACAAAAGCATTCAGGAAAGAACATTGCCGCGTTTGGCAAGGCAACAACCAGTATCTTTATATTTCAATTTATAGTGCAACTGCCGACATGAACGGTCTGGCAAAAAAATATAATGACGGCGTAATTAGAGAGATCATCCCCGTGATGGCCAAGGATATGCTGCAATTCAATATCAAATTGAGAATGAAGATCGACGGTATTGACTATTACATCGATCAGGAAAGCGGCGATATCGTGATCTCTTTGCGGCATTCATATCAAAAATCCCAAACTCCGCTGAATGAGACCGAGATCAAAAATCGCTGGCTGATAGATACGATCGTGATCGATCCGGGACACGGTGGCAAAAAATCACCGGGTTCTATTGCACCGGACGGTACGCTTGAGAAGGATATTACCCTGGACGTCTCACTGCGACTGGGACGTTTACTTGAGGAAAAACTCGGCGTCAATGTAGTTTATACTCGTACCAAAGATGTTTTTGTCCCTCTGTATCAGCGGCCCAAGATCGCCAATGAAGCCAGCGGAAAACTCTTCGTCAGCGTTCACTGTAATTCTGTTGATTCTTCAAAGCCTTACGGGACTGAAACTTTTTTACTGGCAGCAAGAAGCACGGAGAAATCCATTGAGATCGCTGCACGGGAAAATAAAGTGATCGAACTCGAAGAAGATAAAGAACGATATGAAAAATTATTGTCTCCCGAACAATACATCCTGTCCACGATGGCGCAATCCGTTTATATGAAAGAAAGCGAAGATCTTGCCCAGGCGGTGGAATCCAAATTCAAATCCCGTCTCGGTACTAAAAGTCGCGGAGTGAAACAAGCCAGTTTCATCGTCCTGATCGGTCCCGCCATGCCGGCGATCCTTACAGAGATAGGGTTTATCTCCAATTGGACTGAACTGGGCAAACTGAAAAAAGATTCCTACCGTCAGGAGATTGCCTATTCGCTATACTTGGCAATCAGTGAATTTAAAGAGAATTATGAGAAAGAGATTAAAGAGAATTAAATGTAAAGACGCGATTAATCGCGTCTCTACACAAGCTCTATACGGGAAAATATATGAATAAATCACACGGTCCCATCGGCATTTTCGACAGCGGTCTGGGCGGCCTGACCGTCTTTCACGAGATCCGCAACTTGCTTCCGGATTATGACTATCTGTATCTCGGCGATACGGCAAGAACACCCTATGGAACACGCTCATTCGAGACGATCTATCATTATACGCAGCAAGGCGTTTCATACTTGCTGGATGCCGGCTGTCCTTTGGTTATTCTTGCATGTAATACTGCATCGGCTAAAGCGCTGCGGACCATTCAGCAAAAGGACCTTGTAGCGCATTATCCAAACGAGCGTGTTTTGGGAGTGATCCGTCCCAGCGTGGAAGTGGTGGGTGAGAATTCAAAAACCAAGAAGATCGGATTGTTCGGTACAAGCGGGACGGTTCGCTCCGAATCGTATAAAATGGAATTCGATAAACTGTTTCCGGATGTAACTCTCTACCAGCAAGCATGTCCCATGTGGGTGCCGCTGGTTGAAAACAATGAAACGGACACTCCGGCAGCTGATTATTTTGTCAAACGGCATGTCGATGCTCTTCTGAAAGAATGTGATGATATCGATACGATCATTCTTGCCTGTACGCATTATCCCATGTTGATGGAAAAAATAAGAAAATATGTCCCCAATCATATAGACATTATGGATCAGGGGCCGCTTGTTGCCGATAAGCTGGATGATTATTTACATCGCCATCCCGAGATCGAAGGACGATGCATAAAGAATGGTGAGTCAAAATTCATGACCACCGGTTCTGCCGATCTTTTTGAAGAAAATGCAGAAGTGTTTTTTGGTGAGAAGATTTCAGCAATGCACGTGGAATTGTTTTGAATTTGTAAAGACGCGATTACCTTCTTCGCCAAGGCTTCGCAGGTCAAGAATCGCGTCTCTACATATAAAATATTTATTTTAACATGCAAGATTATCTATCAAACCTCTACAGAAAACTATCCGGCAAAATGAAGCTGGGACGTGAACGGTCCGAAAAGCTCGTCAAGGCGCTCGATTATCCTGAAAAAACCTTTCGTTCCATACATGTGGCGGGAACCAACGGAAAGGGCACTGTTACGGTTGTTGCGGCAGCTTTATTGGAAGCGGCGGGATTAAAAACCGGACGCTTCACATCTCCTCACCTTGTGACATTCAATGAACGGATCTGCATGAACAGAAAAGAGATCCCGGATGAATATATAAAAGAATTTCTTCAGAAATATGATCAGTTGCTTGAAGAGACCGGCGCATCTTTTTTTGAAGTGACCACCATACTGGGATTTCAGTATTTCAAGGACAGCTGTGCCGATGCCGCGGTCGTTGAAACCGGTCTTGGCGGACGCTTAGATGCAACATCTGTGATCACACCGAAGGTATCCGTTATTTCAAGGATCGGGCTGGACCATACCGGAGTTCTGGGTGAAACACTCCCCGAGATCGCCGGAGAAAAAGCCGGCATCATCAAAAAAGGAGTACCACTGCTGACACCGGTTCAGCCGGCAGAAGTGTTGGATGTTTTTCATGCTCATACCGAACTTGTGCACGTCATTGATCCCGAAACACTGCTTAGCGATGTGATACAATCGGAAAACGGTATGACATTCCGCATCAGATCATATGATGAGAAATTAAATATCCCGTTGACCGGACGGCATCAGCTTGAGAATATTGCCCTGGCGATCCGTGCCGCGGAAACGCTTTTGGATCGGACGCTGAAACCTGCCGAAATCCAGGCCGGTTTTAACCTTGTTAAATGGAAAGGCCGTTTTGAGAGAATTTCCAAAGATCCCGATGTGATATACGATGTAGCCCATAATCCCGACAGCATTCATGCCTTTTGCAAAACGGTAAAAGAGATTTATCCTGCCAAAAAGATCAATATCGTATTAGGATTGTTGCATGATAAATCTCCCGAAACAGTATTAATGGAGTTAGAGCTTATTGCCGATAGCATCCGTTTAGCGCCGGTCAATTCGCACCGCAGTATGAGTATGGAAGAATTGAATGACCTGGCAAGTCGCTTTCCGCGGGTAAGTGTAAGTATATCGATCACATCCGCTTGTAAAGAAGCATATGTCGAAACGGATGAGCATTCCGTCCTCTGCATTTTAGGCTCCCATTATATTGCAGAGGAAGTTTATAATTGGAATGATGATAATAACCCTGACGGATGGAAGGGTTAAACAGCGAATGACCCGGGGTGAAACCCCGGGATAATACATACAATAAAATACAACCCTGAGCTTGTCGAGGGGTTGAACTTTAAAAAAATGATAGGTCAACCCTTCCATGAAGTCAGGGTTGGAAGTTCTGAGGTATTCATACCCGGGATTTCATCCCGGGTCAGCATTGATTAACCCCTCGACAAGCTCGGGGTTATAATAGGAGAGACATATGGAAAATTGCATCTTTTGCAAGATCGCCCAAAAAGAGATCCCCTCAACAGGCGTTTATGAGGATGAGCATCTTTATGCTTTTCGCGACCTGAATCCCCAGGCGCCGGAACATATTCTGATCATTCCTAAAAAACATATTGCCCGGGTCGAGAACCTGCAGGAAGAAGATACCGAATTAATGGGGCGCATTGTGATAGCGGCACAGAAAATAGCTGAAAAGCTTGGCCTAAAAAAGGGCTATCGTCTGGTTTTTAATAACGGTCCGGACGGTGGTCAGGAAGTGGAGCACATTCACCTGCATCTGATGGGCGGAAGAAAATTTTCGTGGCCGGCAGGATGATCACTAAGCAGCAGGGAATAAGATAATCGCAGATTTCAGATTCCTAATTGCAGATTTGAGATCGATCAAAAATCAACAATATGCAATATGCAATCTACAATATGCGTATCTTGATATTTCTTTGCGCCTTTGTTTCCCGGTGTTGTTGTGTGAGGTCTGTTTATCCACCCAAAACCTCATGTTTAAGCGGTAAAATCTATTTGAAAACGCTTCTTTTATCCTTAAATTACACGGTTAAAACTCAAACGGATTATGTATATATCAAAGCTGGAAATCGTGGGCTTTAAATCCTTTGCAACTAAGACCGTTCTGCAGTTCGGCCAGGGCGTTACCGCGGTAATCGGTCCGAACGGGTGCGGCAAAAGCAATGTGGTGGATGCCATCCGCTGGGTCATGGGTGAACAAAAGACCCATTTGCTTCGATCCGAATCCATGGTCGATGTGATATTTTCCGGCTCCAAGAACAGAAAACCTCTGAATTATGCGGAAGTCAACCTGACCATCCATAACCGCACGGGCAAATTGGGAGTCGCCTACACCGATGTGCAGGTCGGACGCCGTCTTTACCGTGACGGTAGCAGCGAATACCTGCTGAACGAGGTTCCGGTTCGTCTGAAGGATATTCAAAACCTGTTCGTCGATACCGGCATGAGCAATAATGCTTATTCGGTGATCGAACTGAAAATGGTTGAAGAGATCCTGAATGAGGACAAAGCACAGCGAAAACTCCTTTTTGAAGAAGCGGCCGGGATCAATAAATATAAATCCCAGCGCCGCTCCGCCAAGCGCAAGCTGGATGCCACGCAGGAAGATCTTGCCCGTCTGGAAGATATCGTCTATGAAGTCGAAAGCAATGTTCGGAGCCTGAAGAGACAGTTGGGTCGATATGAGCGTTATGAAGGATATGCCGAAGAGCTGAAAAAGCTTGAGATCACGCTGGCTCAATCCAAATGGTATGATTACGAAGACAAGATCGCTCCACTTGAAAAACAACTGTCCAATAATCAGTTGAAAAACGAAGAAACGGGCAAGCAGCTGGGGATCGAAGAAGCGATGCTCACGTCATATAAGAACGAATTGAGCGAGATCGAAAAAGAAATGCAGACCGTCAATGAAGTTCTGCAGGAATTGAATGAAAAGATCAATGCCGAATCTTCAAAACGCCTTGTCTGGCAGGAAAAGATCGCCAATGCCCAGCGTAACAAAGAACGTTTGCTGACCGAAAAGGAAAATGCCAAGATCCGGCTTCAGACGAACAAGGAACTCCAGGAAGACCTGTCTTCTCAATTGGGTGAAGATGATCCCGAACTGGTTCAGATGCGGGATGTGCTCGATAAAAAAAGAAGCGAATATGAAGAGGTTCAGGATATCTTTCAGAAAGCCGTCCAAAAACTTGACGATCTGAGACAGGATGTTCGCGAACAGCAAAATCGGCTCAGTGACAGCCAGCAGCAGATATTGCGTTTTCGGGACCAGCGCAAACAGCTGACACGGCTTCAGGATGAAGAAATGCAGCGCCGGGAACAATTGATTCGCCGTTCGGGAACACAGGAAGAGCAGATCGGCTCTCTTGACAAAGAACTTGCCAGCAAAGTGAAAGAGCTCGATAAAGCCAATAAAGAGATTGAAACCGTTGAGAGTAAAAAACTCAAAGTTGAACAAGATATTCAAAAGTTGAATCAGGATCTGCTTCACAGGCAGACCGCGTTTGAACGGAACCGTTCGGATATTGCATTTTACGAGGAACTGGTCGAATCGTTGGAAGGATACAATCCGGGTGTTAAATATGTGATGAAAACACTGAAGCATCCCGGTATACGGGGGACCGTTGCTGAATTGATCCGTGTCGATGACGAATATACAACGGCAATAGAGATAGCTCTCGGTAATGTAGCCAAATACCTCGTCGCCGAAAAGAAATCCGATGCAATGGATGTGATCGAAGAATTGAAACACAGTAAACGCGGACGTGTCAGCATTGCCCCCATGGATATCATGAAAATGCGCGTAAAACCGCCGCTGAAAAACCCTTATAACGACAGCAATTTTATTACACATGCCGTGGATATCGTCAAAGCGGATAAAGAAAATCAGCTTCTGATAGATTATTTCCTCGGGAATGTTTTGATCGTTAAATCGCTTCGGGATCTTTCAAAAGAGGCCCTCAAGGACGGACGGTTTCGTTATGTAACCCCGGATGGCGATTATATGGACCAGCGTGCCATGATCCGCGGCGGAAAAGGATCAAATACCTCACAGCAGATCATCGGACGGCAGAAAAAGCTGGATGAACTGAACAAGATCGCCGAAAAGCTCAAAAAAGATCTGGATTCAGGAAAAGCATCTCTCGCAAAACTCGAGAGTGAACGCCAGTCGCTGATCAAACAGATCGGAGAAAAATCACGCTATACAAAAGAGCTTGTGCAGCAGCAGCTTGAGCTTGAAAAAAAGATGTCCGCCTTAAGTTATGCTGTCGATCATCAGCATGAGAATATGGAAGAGATCGACGTAAAGATCGAAGATTTTGCTAAGAGAATATTGGATATAGATCGTCAGTTAAGTATCGGAGAAGACTCCCTGCATCAGATAAAAT
The DNA here is from genome assembly GCA_021734505.1 of Fidelibacterota bacterium. GTDB lineage: Bacteria > Fidelibacterota > Fidelibacteria > Fidelibacterales > Fidelibacteraceae > M50B103. The sequence goes on from JAIPIT010000060.1 coordinate 9,687, forward strand.
CAGATGAAAGCAAAGCACGCGCCGATCTTGAAAGGTTCAGAGCGGAATATGCCGGCATAGAATCCAAGCGCGATACCCTGAATACCGAATTGCAGGATATGAGGGTAACCCTGATCGCGAGAGAAAAAGAAAAGGATAATGTTCGTTTCCGGTATAAAAATGCCACGGCTACCATTGAGGAAATGGAAAAACGTCTTGAAGAGATCGAAGGACAGAACAATGATCTGGAGACTTTGATCACAGACGGTGAAAAAACGTTGATCTCTCTGCAAGATGTTCTTGAAGACCTCAAGAACGAACGGGATAAAGAGCGGAATGAACGGGATACGGTTTATAAAAAGCTTAGCGCTAAAAGAGATCAGATCCAAAAGACCGAACAAACCATTGCGGAAAATCACAGGCGTCGTGAAGATGCGTTTGAGACCCTGAGAGACCTTGAAGTTCGTGTAAACGACCTTCATTTACGTCAAAACCAACTCAAAGAACGTATCTTTGACCGTTATCATATCGATATTTTGAAAAGGCCCTACGAGCCCATGGATATGGAACGCGAAGAGATGGAAGACAAGATCCAGAAATTAGCCCATCGGATCGAATTGATAGGACCGATCAACATGGCTGTTCGCGAAGAGTATAACGAACAATCCACACGACTCAATTTCCTGAAAGAACAGCGCGAAGATCTTGTCGGGGCCGAAGCAAGCATTACCGAGACCATTGATAAACTCGACAATGAAGCGAGAAAACAATTTACCGAGATCTTCACACAGATCCGTGAAAATTACAAGAAGACCTACAGGCTTTTCTTTGAGCAGGGGGAATGCGACCTGAGGCTGGAAGGATCGAGTGATCCTCTTGAAGCTGACGTTGAGATCTTCTCACGGCCAAAAGGACGTCAAATGAAATCACTGAGAGCCCTGTCCGGCGGCGAAAAAGCCCTGACAGCCATTGCTCTTCTTTTTGCCATATATCTTGTTAAACCCTCTCCTTACTGTATTTTGGATGAGGTGGATGCACCTCTTGATGATACCAACGTAAAACGTTTCACACATGCCCTGGAACATTTTACTGAAAAAACTCAATTCATTATTGTGACACACAACAAATTGACAATGAATGCCTGCGATTATCTTTACGGTATCACCATGCAGGAAGAAGGCGTATCAAGCGTTGTCTCTGTAAAGTTCAAAGACAACGAACTCGAAAACTTAAAATAAGAAGTAAAATTATGAAAAAGTTCACGCTTATTATATTATTGGCGCTTTTCAGTATATTATTTGCGGATGGTTTTCGCTTTTATACTGATTTTGCGAGCTACTATGACAACGAAAAGTCATTTGTAGAATTATATTTTATGCTTCCGCGTTTTGCAATGCAGCGGCAGGAAGCGCCGAATGGCGATTCCTACGGTAAATTTCTAATGGCGGTAAATATTTATAAAGAAGATGAAAATGTTTATGCAAAGACAGTTACTATTGATGATGTGCTTGCCAAGGGCGATACGATAAGATCCAACGATTTTATTCCTGAGATCCTGTCCCTGCATTTGCTCCCCGGCACCTATAAGATGGTGACCATGGTTAAGGATATGAATTCGGGAGTTATCTCGCAAAGAGAAGATATCTTGAATATAAAACAATATGACATGAGCGAATTGATGCTCAGCGATGTTGAGATCGCATCTTTTGTGGGTTATACGCAACAGGCAAATAAATTTACGAAACTTGGCAAATACGATGTTATTCCACAGGCAAACCCCGAATTCGATCCTTATATGGGGACTTTTTACACCTATTTGGAGATCTATAAGCTAAGTCCGGACAGTCTTTATACTTTTCAGAGCTCACTGGTGGACCTGAACGGAGAAACCGTTTTGGAGAATAAAACGGTTGAAAGCATTGCTCCCGGAATGTATGATGTGATCATTGATTATATGGATATACGGGAAATACCGGCGGGAATTTACGATTACCATGCTGTGGTTACGGATCAGGCTACCGGCGAGACAACGGAAGTGTTCAAACATATCTAC
>JAIPIT010000004.1 GCA_021734505.1 Fidelibacterota bacterium
CCCTATATCTTCGAAGTAATGGGACATCTTTGTATTGACGGTGAGTTCAGGATCATGTTCACTGAAGCGGCAGATTCCTGATATAAATAATGGTAAATATGAAAACGGAACGGTAAAACCGTTCCGTTTTTTTATAAAACAAATAATTAATTAATTACAAAGAGATACCAAACGTTGCCGGTGACAGGATGAAGAAAGCGATCAGCCAGACAAGGAAGAAGACAACAGATACCGTACTCCAGACTCTGGCTTTTTTATTTTCTTTGCTGTCACCTTCTTCTACCCGTGCTTTACGGGCAATAAAGAATCCAATAAAAGAGAAGATAGGAAACACAAATCCCGCCCAAGCCAATTTTTTTGCAAGGATCGATTCTTCTTTGTTAGTATGATCAACGTCATCCGGCTCGACAATGTTTAGCCAATCGGCATTATAAAGTCCGCCCTGAACATTCAGGAGGCCGGCTTGATACCACTTAATTCCCTTTTCTTTCAGGATGCGGCGACGTACGGGATTAAGGAAATAATTTGTTTGTTTGACCCACCATTCCAGAGAACCTGCAAAGCGTATTTTTTCCCAAAGAATATTGATCAAGGCCATGATACTCAACCCAACCAAAATTGTAACCACAACCTCACCCCATAAACCGACATTTCTGCCGTAAGTATTCCCAAAGATCCAGTCAATGGTGATGAACATGGCAACATAGTACATGAACTGTATTGTGTAATTGGTAAAAGCCACAAAACCAAATCGTCGTATAAAGCGTGTTTTATTACCAAATTCTTTTGCTTTTCCACGTAATTCCACAAGACGCAGCAGACCCATGATCAGTAAAATACCAAATCCGTTCAGCAGCATGAACTGAAAATACCAACCAATCCAGGGAGTGCCGAGCAATTCAGGCACCCAACCGCGATGGTCCCAAATATGCATATAAACATTCAAACCCGAATCGAAGCCTTTTGCGCTGATAACCCGTATAACATTCGCGATAACCCCAACAAGTCCGATCAAATACATGATCACGCCAATTCTTAAAGTGATTTTTGTAAAAGGCTTAACCTTGCGCTCTTCTTTGGGCATGGTTAAAAATAAACCAAAGATCGTACCGACAAATGATGCGGCCAGATAAGGGAAGACAGGTTCCGGATACCCCGCCAGAGGTTCAATAAAAAAGACCAGAAGAAAACGCCAGAAAGAGTCTATTCCAATGCGAGGATAAGACAAATAATAAGTTTCTATATGTGCCGGGAATCCGGGAGAGATCAGTTTAACCAAGCCCCAAACAACGGGAGTAAAGACCAGTACGACAACAGCCAGGACCATGTAAAGTCTGATCAGTTTGTTCTTATCACGATACTTTTCTTTTGATACAAGAAAACTATGGATAGCTCCATTAAGAATAATACACCATGCAATGGTGTGAATGGTTTCAAAATGGTTGAAACGCCAGAGGGCATTATCCCAGACCCATTTAACCGGACCCAGATCCGGGTTTGATGCCGCTTGAAGGGCAAGATGAATGTTTTCACCCACATCACCGTGATATCCGATCAAACCTTCGACCAACATGGCGAAGATCAACAGAATAAAACCGCCCATGATCTGTCGTTTGCCAATTTCAAAGGGCGAAGTATTACGTCGTAGTTCATGTTCCATACTAACCGTATTTCCCATGGCCGAGACCATAAGAAAAAACCCCGCCAATCCACCGCTAAAAGGTAAAATGATTAACAAAATATATTCTATAAAACTTACCTTGGACATATCAGCCATTAGAATATCAATATCTACAGTATGCATAACCATATGCAGGATCAGCATCATAAAGATGGCAAAACCGCGCAAAAAATCTATACTTGCAAATCGTTTCATTGGAATTTTCCTCCCAGTGGATTTCTTCATTTTTCAGTGTATTACAACATACAATTATTAAGGAAAAGAAAAGTACTTGTTTAAAACAAAAAATCCAAGAAAAAGTGATGACGTAAAAAGTGAGAAGAAAGAAGTATTTCATTGAAAACTAATTGTCAATTATCCTTTTTCAATTGTCAATTGTTTTGACCTTTTCATTCTTGTTGGTTACATTTAGCTTTGGTCCCGAAACACGAAACTCGAGAAACAGGAAACCATGGCAAATTTTGTCCACTTACATACGCATAGTGATTATAGCACGTTAGATGGCGCACAGAAGATCAAGACCATTGTAAAAATGGCAAAAGAAATGGAGCTTCCTGCGGTTGCCCTGACAGATCACGGTAATATGTTCGGTGCAATAGAACTTTACAACGAAGCAAAAGCTGCCGGTATCAAGCCAATATTCGGCTGTGAAATGTACGTAGCCAGAGGTTCTCGTTTTGACCGTATCAGCATCAGGGAAGAAGAGGGAAAATATTTTCATCTTGTACTTTTGGCAATGAACAAGACAGGTTTTAAAAACCTGATGAAATTATCATCAATGGGTTATTTAGAGGGCTTTTACTATAAACCGCGCGTTGATAAAGAATTACTGAGAAAATATAATGAAGGACTGATCGCTACCTCTGCCTGTATCAAAGGAGAAGCGGCGATGATGGCACGGATAAAAGGATACAATGAAGCTAAAGAAGCCGCTCTCGAATATGCCGATATTTTCCCCGGACGATTTTATCTGGAAATCCAACGACACGGGCTGCCTGAAGAAGACATCGTCAATGATGTGTTCATAAAAGTTTCAAAAGAAACAGGCATTCCTTTAGTCTGTGCCAACGATTCCCATTATGCCAAACGCGAACATTTCGAGGCCCATGATGCCTTGCTTTGTATCGGTACCGCCTCAAATATCAGCGATACTAATCGCATGAAATATGCTAATGACCAATTCTATTATAAAACTCCTGAAGAAATGGCATTGCTGTTCCAGGATGTTCCCGAGGCCGTAGAGAATACGGTCAAGATAGCTGAGCGCTGTAATTATGCTCCGGAAACAGATAAATATCATCTTCCTTCTTTTCCGATTCCCGAAGAGGTGCACACTAACGACCCTGATGTTTATCTTGATATTCTGGTTAAAAAAGGACTCGAAAAACGTTTTAATGGCGATGTGACTGCCGAGCACATTGAGCGTGCAGATTATGAATTATCCGTTATAAAAAAAATGGGATTCTCGGGATATTTTCTTATTACTCAAGATTTTGTTCAATGGGCAAGAGACAATGATATTCCCGTGGGGCCCGGAAGGGGATCAGCTGCCGGCTCTCTTGTTGCTTATGCATTGGGGATCACCAATATTAATCCTTTGGAATTCGACTTGCTGTTTGAGCGTTTTCTAAATCCCGATCGTATAACTATGCCCGATATCGATATAGATTTTTGTTATGAACGCCGTCCCGAAGTGATCGATTATATTAAAGATCGCTATGGGGAAAATAGTGTTACTCAGATCATCACGTTTGGGCGCATGAATGCAAAAGCGGTAGTCCGCGATGTTGCTCGTGTAATGGGCATGGATTATGCGACAGGCGATCGTTTTGCCAAAGCAATTCCGGCAGGCCTGAAACTTGACAAAAAAGAAAAGAAAGAAGGTTTGACCGAGCTGACAAAGTCCGAGAAGATCAGCAAAGACCTCCAAGAATATATCAACGAAAGCCCGGAAACAAAAAAACTATGGGAGATATCTAAAGTTCTTGAGGGAATGAATCGCCAGGTTGGCATTCATGCTGCCGGTGTCGTGATCGCGCCCGATGATCTTTTAAATTATATCCCCTTATTCAAATCCACCAAAGACGATATCACCACGCAGTACGATATGGGATGCCTTGAACAGGTTGGCATGCTTAAAGTTGATTTTCTTGGGCTTCGAACCCTGACAGTGATAAAGCATACGCTGGATTTACTTAAAAAACGCGGTGTTGAAATTGATATTGATAATATCCCGATCGATGACGCGAAAGTATATAACCTTTTCTCCGAAGGACGCACTTTTGGACTTTTTCAGTTTGAATCCGGCGGAATGCGGGAATATTTAAAGAAACTTCGCCCCACGAGCATAAATGATCTTGTAGCAATGAACGCGCTATATCGACCGGGGCCTATGGAAAACATTCCCGAGTATATAGAACGGAAGCATGGCAAGAAAGTGACTTATCTTGATCCCACCATGGAACAAATACTAAAGCCAACCTACGGGATCATTGTTTATCAGGAACAGGTCATGCAAATCGCATCGAGCGTTGCCGGCTTATCACTGGCAAAAGCGGATTCTCTTCGTCGCGCAATGGGAAAGAAAAAAGTCAGTGTTATGGAAAAAATGCGCCCGGAATTTATTGAAGGTGCAAAGAAAAATAGCATTAGTGAAAAAATAGCAAATGAAATATATGACCTTCTTATCCGTTTTGCGGAATATGGTTTCAATAAAAGTCACTCCGTTGCTTACGCATATATCGCTTATCAGACAGGTTGGTTAAAGGCTCATTATGCCGCGGAATTCATGGCGGCCAACCTTACTTCTGAACGTGGCGAGATCAAGCGGGTAGTGGAATTGGTCAATGAAGCCAAGAAGCTTGATATCGAAGTAATGCCGCCGGATGTAAACACCGGCACACCGTATTTCTCAGTGCTTGACGGTAAGATCACTTACGGACTTTCCGCATTAAAAAGTATTGGGGAAAAAGCGGCAAATGAGATCGTTCGAGCCCGGGAAGAGGGAGAGCCATATAGCAGTATTTTTGATTTGACAAGCCGTGTAGATTTGCGAGCTGTAAACCGGAAAACGCTTGAAGCTTTGATCTATGCAGGCGCAATGGATACACTCAATGGAACAAGAAGTCAAAATTTTAAAGCCATTGATGTTGCGCTGATATACGGACAACGATACCAAGATGAAAAACAAGCCGCACAAGTCAGTCTTTTTGGTGCCAGCACGGGACAAATTGTGATGAACGAACCGGATCTTGAAGAAATTCCCGAGTGGAACAAACAAATGAAACTTGAGAAGGAAAAAGAATTTATTGGTTTCTATCTGACCGGTCATCCTCTGGAACCTTTTCGGGATGAGCTTGAAGCTGTTTCGAATGAATACCTCCTGAACGAAGAAGGGGCGTCATTGCCCGAGACTTTGCGTGTTGGAGGGTTGATCACAAGTTTTTCCATCAATTATGATAAGAGAAATAATCAATATGCGCGATTCCAATTTGAATCTTTAACAAATGAATTTACGGTCCTGGCGTTCAAAGCATTTGCACAATATAAAGACCTGCTTTCGGAAGATTCCAAGATCTATATTGAAGGAACGTTAAAGGTTGACAAAGAGCGCGACCAATTACCCACGCTTTTTTTAAATTATGCCATGCCGCTAGCCGATCTAAGAGAAATGAAGATCAGGGCAATAAACTTACGCATTGTGAATGATGAGGATTTTGAATCCAATATCAAAAAACTGAAAGCTATTGTTCAGCGATACCCCGGTAATAAAAAAATGTATATTCATGTTTCATATATTGATCTCGACGTCCAGGAAAAGATCATAAAGGTAGGTCAAGGCATTAATGGGGCACGTGACATGGTTAAACAGTTTCGCGAGGTCGTTGGCAAAGCCAATGTATGGTTGAGCTAGATCATGATCATCTACCTGACATCAGGCACCGAAAACACAGTAATGGCAAGGCGTTTTTGTGATGCGTATCCCGAAGCGGAGATCGTGACTATTCCCGATAATGAAAATGCCCGTCAGGCTCTTTACGAAAAAGAAACCCACAGCGGAAAACATAATATTTTTATCACTCCTGCGAGGGGGCAACATTTTAAAGTATGTCCCGGTACCGGTGATCCATATATCTGTTGCAATTATTGGACTTTGCATCAAGCGACCAATTGTCCCTTCGACTGCACCTATTGTATTTTGCAATATTATCTGAACAATCCTTTGCTTACCGTATTCTCTAACCTCAATGATCTGCTTGACATGATCCGCGAACGAATTAATGAAGAACCAAAAAGATTTTTTCGTGTTGGAACCGGAGAGCTCGCTGATAGCCTGGCAATAGATGATATTGCCCAAGCCGGACCGGAACTTAGTCGTTTTGCGGCAAAGCAGTCAAACATGATATTGGAATTGAAAACAAAGTCAGACAAGGTCGATCATTTGCTGGACGTAAAGCATCAGGGGCGTACCGTGATCTCCTGGTCGCTGAATCCCACAAATCGTATTGAAGAACATGAATATAGAGCAGCGACACTCGATGCCAGAATGCTGGCGTTAGAGAAAGTTCAAAAAGCCGGGTATATGACAGGCTTCCATTTCGATCCCATACTGATTGACGGCGATTGGAAAAAAGATTACGAAGAATTGGTTAAAACATTATTTAAGCATGCCGACCCATCGCGTATAGCATGGATATCCATAGGGTCTTTGCGCTTCCCGCCCGAGATGGGAGAAAAGGTCAAAGCTAAATTCCCTAAAAGCAATTTATTGGACGGAGAAATGATCCGTGGCAATGATAATAAACAACGATACTTCAAACCACTCAGGATCGCGGCATACCGGCATCTTTATAGCTTGTTACACCAATATGGCGGCGAAGATCTGTTTATTTATTTTTGTATGGAAGACAGCGATATCTGGCAGCAAGTCATGGGCTTTGCGCCGGACAAAAATGCAGATCTTGATTTCATGTTCGCCGAATATTTGAATAAGAAATTCCCCGGACTGAAGATCCCGCAAGCGGATAAAAAAGTATATGAGGGATTCCATACGAAAAGAAGTTGGGAATAATCTATACAAAGGACAATTGACAATATAATTATCAATTAACAGTTGACATTTAAAAGCACATATTTAATCACGCAGTGGTTTTAGTTTTAGGAAGTAACTGCCTATTCTATTATTGAATCCCTTCGGGATTCATTTTAAAAGTTTGGAATTATTTTGGTGATCAAATAAAGAAACCCTAAAAGGGTTCAATAATAGTGTATGCGCAAAATCCTTTCGTAAAACAACCACAAATGGGTTGAATATGATAAATATATTAACCGCGTTGAAGTTATTTATTGTGTTAAATTGTCCTTTGTCAATTGTTCTTTGTCAATTGAGAGAGGTTCCACATGTATGGTTGCATCAATGTCTTTTTCCTCTTTGATCATTTTTTCAACCAAAGTTACATGATCATGTGCTTCTTGTAATGACATTTTTGGGGGGAGCTTTAGATGAAAAGTCAGTTCAAGGTGCCGGCCGTAGCGATGCAGATGCACATGGTGAACGTGTGTTTCCATTTCCATAAGTTCATCGCAGCGAGTAGAAAGATAGTTTAACAATTCAGCATCCGGAGATTCACCGAGAAGCGGTTTAACCCCTTCAATGATGATCTGCAGGGCTGTCCAGCCTATCATTAACGCTACGAGCAGGGTTAATACACCATCCACCCACCAGACAAAACGCCCAAACACAATACCGACAAGAATGATCACAGAAGAAATGGCATCTGAACGATGATGCCAGCCATCGGCTTTTAATGAAAGAAAAGCCGTTTTACGGTACATAGAGAACGCATATTGCGCCATTAGCTCTTTAACAATGATAGAGGCAATAGTCACAATAATCGCGATCAAACCGTATTTTGCCTGGGTGTGATTGCTAAGACGATGAATGCCTTCGGTAAAAAAATCAACGGCGATCAATACAAGCAACATACCAACGATCATCGCAGCTATTAATTCCGCGCGCCCATGTCCGAAGGGATGCTCATCATCTGCCTTTTTTCCCGAAATACGTACGGCAATTATAATGATCAGGGAAGATAATGAATCCGATAGCGTATGCCACGCATCAGCGATAAGGGCAGAAGAGGCGGATATCAAACCCGCCCAGAATTTAAGTCCAAAAAGAACTAAATTGCCGACTAAGGACAGGCGGCCTTCATTTAAGGCAAATTTTTCAGGAGAAGTGTTTTTCATAATATTACCGCGAAATAATCAAGAATGATGAATAACCTTATTAACAGCATCAACAAGTTCACTTTGACGATAGGGCTTCTTAAGAAAGCCCTCGACGCCTAGATTCCTAAGTTCGACAGTTTGTTTATTACTGGCATAACCGGTAGATACCAGCACCGCAACATCCGGATTGATCTTTTTCAGAGCTTTAAAAATTTGCACACCATCCATTTCAGGCATGATCACATCAAGGATCACAGCGGAAATGCGGTCTTTTTCTTGTTTATATAGATCGATACCGATTTTTCCGGAATCGGCTTCCAGTACTTCATAACCCACATAATTTAATGTTTTCATTAGCATACGGCGAATGGCTTCTTCATCATCGATCACCAGAATAGTGCCGCCTTCTACAGAATTTCGTGCCGCGTTTGCTTTTTTTGCGACAGTTTCTTTTGGTTTAAGATCAGATACGGGGAAATATATATGAAAAGTAGTTCCCTCGCCGGGCGTGCTGTCGGCAAAGATATTTCCATTATGTGCATTAATGGTTCCGTAGGTCGTCGACAATCCCAATCCCGTTCCCTTTCCGGCTTGCTTTGTAGTAAAGAAAGGTTCAAAGATTTTGTCAAGGACCTCTTTTTCCATACCCGTTCCCGTATCGCGCACGTGTAAAACAATATAATTGCCTATTTCAATATCTACCGGGAAGCGCAAAATATCTTTTTCGTAAATGGAAACATTTTCAGTGGTCAGCTCCAGAATACCGCCTTTTGGCATTGCATCCCGCGCATTGAATCCCATATTCAAGAGAATATTTTGAAGTTGGGCGAATTCACCCATAATAAAATGTTCTTTAGCGCCAAGTTTCTGTTTAATACTAATATTCTTGCCCAGTGAATGACGCAAAAGGTCCATAGAGCCAAGAATAAGTCCATGCAGATCAATGACGGTTGTTTGCTTACTTTGTTTACGTGAAAAGGTCAACAGTTGATCTGTTAAAGTCGCTGCCCGTTCACAGGTATCAGTGATGTTCTTGCAATAATAACTGTATTCTTCGTTATCTTTAAGATCTTCACCCAATAATTCGGCAAATCCAAGAATAGTAGCCAGCATATTGTTGAAATCGTGTGCTATACCGCCGGTTAACTGTCCCATGGCTTTGAGTTTTCTGGACTGAGCAAGCGTTTCCTCCTGGATGCGGATAGTGTCCAGCATGCTGTGTTCTTTAGTGATGTCAACATTTACGCCAACGATCAAAAGGGGTTCGTCCTTTTCATTGCGTTCTGTCACTTGCATGGAACAGCGAAACCACTTGATCTCACCATGTGGATCAAAAATACGAAATTCAAATTTACATGAAGAATTTTTAACTATGCACTCTTCGATACTCGTGATCGTGTTTTCAATGTCCTGGGGAATAACATGTTCGTACCAGGTATTCATCTCAAAAGTATCTTCAGTTGATTCTATCCCGAATAAGCGCAATAACTGTTCATCGGGGATCCACTTTTTTTCGGGCAAACGAATGGTAAAACTACCGATCTGAGCGGCATCAAGAGCCGTATTCAGGCGTTCGCGGTTAATGGTAAGTTCCCGTTGCCGTTGATATCGCTCCACATGGTTCTTTAAGCGGGCAAGAAGAACGCGATCGTTGAATGGTTTGGAAACATAATCATCACCCCCAACATCAAAGCCCTTTTCCACTGCCTCAACATCGGTACGGGCCGTAACAAAGATCACCGGAATGGGCTGGGTGGAAGGATTGGCTTTTAACTGTCGACAGACATCAAAACCATCCATCTTGGACATCATTATATCAAGAAGAATAATATCCGGGTGATATTCGTTTGCTACGCGAAGGGCTTCTTCACCGGACTGGGCCAGCAAGATGTTATAACCTTCAGTGGTTACGATCGTGGTAAGTATCTGCAGATTCGTTGCCGTATCATCCACGATCAAAATTGTAATATTCGGTTTTTCCATAAATATTCTTTTAAAGAACAGGTCTCCCGATCTTTAGCCATTTATTATTTTCCAAAGAAAAAATATAAAGAAAGGACGTAATTAACAACTTATAAGAAGGTCTTTCACATTAATTAATTATTCATAAAATATTGAATTGAGAAAAATAATGGATGCACGCGGACAACATATATTGTATTATAGTGAGATGGAAAAAACTCTAGATATTCAAGACCTTGGACAGATCGCTTACGCCGAAGCCTTTGATCTGCAACTACGCTTACATAAAGAACGTATTGCGGGCAAGATCCCCGACACCCTTCTTTTACTTGAACACCCTCACGTTTATACGCTGGGACGCCATGCCAATGATAACAATATTGTATGGCAAGAAGCAGAACGCCGCAATCGCAGCGTTGAAGTCCGGCATGTGGATCGCGGCGGCGATGTGACTTATCATGGACCCGGACAGCTTGTGGGATATCCCATAATAAAACTTGAAGAGCGGGGACTTACGCCTCGCAGTCTTGTGGCATGGGTTGAAAACCTGATCATCCGGACAGTTGCCGCATCAGGGATCGCTTCTTATGTTCACCCGGAACATCCCGGTGTTTGGGTTGGGGATGCAAAGATTTGCGCCATCGGCATGAGAATCAAAGAAAGAGTATCCTACCACGGATTTGCCCTTAATGTCAATACCGACCTTTCCTATTTTGAAGGTATTGTCCCCTGTGGAATTCAGGATAAAAGCGTTTGCTCCATTAAATCTCTTATCGGAAAGAAAACCGATATGGATCTTGTGAAAGAAAGACTGATCAAAGAAGCGATGGGCACTAAGCGCTGAGAGAGCGAAAGATCAATAGAGCATCCTTGAATTACGAATAATGAATAATGAACATTCGAACAATCGAAGTTAATTTCGAAATCCAAACATTTGTATTCAATATTCATTGGCTTGATTCTTGGAATTTATCCCCTGTCTCATATCCACCACCCATCTTATTATCCCGCCTAGAACAATCCCACCCATCCTGTGATCCTGTCTAGAACAATCCCCCCCCCATCCTGTGATCCTGTCTAGAACAATCCCGACCATTCTGTGATCCTGTCTAGAACAATCCCACCCATCCTGTTATCCTGTCAAATACAATCTCACCCATCCTGTTATCCTGTATAGAACAATCCCACCTATCCTGTGATCCTGTCAAAAACAATCCCACCCATCCTGTTATCCTGTCTGATAACCCTCTTGATCGTCCTGTTATTCCGTCTAAAACAAAATCCCGTCACAAAATCAACACAAAAAACAATACCCATTCAAACAAAACTTTTGTAATCTACACAGATAGTATTTATAAGATTAATCATGAAGGAGCACAAGTGAAAATCGCTTATGCCGGACAACACGAAAAGGCTGATCGTTCTGATTGTATGATGACCTTATCGCTTAAAAAAAGCGGTGGACCGGACATCACGATCAACAGCAAGGTCAAACTCTTATTTGAAAAAGCCATTCGAAAAACAATAACGGATGTACTGAATGCTTTTTCCATTGAACATGCAGAGGTCACGATCGATGACAATGGCGCTCCGGATTATGTAATTACGGCTCGCCTCGAAGCATGTATAAAACAGCTGATCGATACGGAGCTTTCTTTTCTTCCCGAACAGTTGGAACAAAATACGATCGGAACAAGCAAAGATCGTATGCGTCGTTCTCGGCTTTACTTGCCGGGCAATACTCCCAAACTGGCATTAAATGCCGGATTGCACGGTGGCGATGCGATCATTCTAGACCTTGAAGATTCCGTAGCGCCAAATCGCAAAGACGAAGCTCGTATTTTAGTGCGAAATTCTCTTCGAGCTGTGGATTTTTATGGCGGTGAACGCATGGTGCGCATCAATCAGGGAGAACGCGGATTGAAAGATCTGGATGCCGTTATTCCCCAGCATGCAAATTTGATCCTCTTGCCAAAATGTGAAACAACCGAACAGTTATTGGAAGTGGATAAACGCATACTCGACTTGCGTGCCGAACATAACATTAAACATGAAGTCTGGATCATGCCCATCATTGAATCTGCCTTGGGCGTGATCAATGCATTTGATATTGCCGGTGCTTCTAAAAATGTAGTTGCTTTGGCTATTGGGCTCGAAGATTATACTGCCGATATTGGTGTCCCGCGTACCGGAGAAGGCAAAGAGAGTTTTTTTGCAAGATCCATGCTTGTAAATGCGGCTAAAGCCAATGGCATCCAGGCCATCGATTCGGTCTTCTCGGATATCTCCGATATGGAAGCGCTGCGCGAAAATGTTCTGGCATCCAAAGCCCTTGGTTTTGACGGTATGGGATGTATCCATCCGCGCCAGATCAAGGTGATCCATGATGCCTTCGCGCCCACGGAACAAGAGATCGAAAAAGCCCGAAAGATCGTAGATGCTTTCAAGGAAGCGGAGAAAAAAGGACTGGGTGTGGTTGCTGTCGGATCCAAAATGATCGATCCACCGGTAGTTAAACGTGCAGTGCGAGTAATGGAACTAGCCGGAGAAAAAATATAAATAATCTCAACAGGAGATCGTATAAATGAAAATGGTCAAGAATGCAGTCGGACGAATGGTACCCACAGAGATCAACGGAGAAAAAGTCGTTCCCTTTATGGGCATTGGAAAACACCGCCCGACAGGAAGAAAACATGCGCCCACTATTTCAACAGCAATAGATTATCCGGCTGATGGAGATAAACGGGTTCCTTCATTAAAAGAAGCATTGATCAGATCCGGACTTAAAGACGGTATGGTCATTTCCACGCACCATCATTTAAGGAATGGTGACCTGGTGGCAAATCAGATCTTTGATATAGCTGCAGAGTTAGGCGTTAAAGATCTTGTTTGGCTGCCGTCGGCGTCTTTTCCTTGTCATAAAGAAATTATCAAACATCTTGAAAGTGGTGTCGTGCATCATATAGAAGGGTCAATGAACGGCCCATTGGGTCGATTTTCATCGGAAGGAAAAATGAAAGGCACCGGTATCCTGCGTTCACACGGCGGTCGTTATCAGGCCATTCAGGACGGTGAAATTCAAATTGATATTGCCGTGTTGGCGGCTCCGACGGCTGATCCTTTCGGTAATGGTCATGGACTGGAAGGCCCCTCGGCCTGCGGTGGTTTGGGCTATGCTCTTGCAGATTATCAGTATGCTGAAAAAGTGATCGTTGTCACAGATAATTTGATAAAATTTCCTGCAATCCCCATGCAGATCGTTGGGAATTATGTAGACTTTGTAGTAGAAATGGATAAAATAGGTATTCCCGAATTGATTGTTTCGGGCACCACGCAGATCACAAAAAGTCCGGATCGTTTATTGATCGCAGAGCTGACGGCAAAATTTTGTGATGCTGCCGGTTTGATCAAAGATGGATTTTCATTTCAAATGGGCGCCGGCGGGACCTCCTTGTCCATTGGGCTGTTTTTTCATGAAATGCTGAAAGCTCGCGGCATCAGGGCTCGTTTTGCCGTCGGGGGATCTACACAATATTCAACAAAAATGCTGGAAGACGGGTGTCTGGATTATATGCTGGATGCGCAAACCTTTGATCTGGAAGCGGTTCGCTCCATGCGTGAGAATCGGCAGAATCATCCCGATATTTCAATTTTCCATTGTTACGATTATCATGGCAAAGGTAATTTCACTACCATGATGGATGTAATGATCCTTGGCGCAACCGAAGTGGATGTAAACTTTAACGGCAATGTGGTCACACATTCCGACGGTTATTTACTGCACGGGATCGGCGGTTGGCAGAATTGTCTGTTCGCAAAATGCACGATCTTGCCTTTGCCTTTGTTCAGGAATCGTATTCCCATTATTTGCGATGAGGTCACTACCCTGGTCGGACCGGGTGAACTGGTGGATGTGATCGTCACCGAACGAGGGATCGCGATCAACCCGAAACGTCAGGACCTGATCGACAAGGTTAAAGATGCCGGATTACCACTGAAAACCATCGAAGAACTTAAAGCGGAAGCCGAACGTATTTGCGGTATTCCGGAAAAACCCGAATTTACCGACAAGGTCGTTGCCGCCATCAAATGGGTGGATGGCACGATCATTGATGTGGTACGAGAGGTGAAAAGAAAGTAACTAGTGACTGGTAACTAGAAACTGGTAGTAATAAGTAGGGAGTAAGGAGAAGAGAGAAGAAGACTGTCATGCTGAGCGAAGCCGAAGCATCTATTCATGAGGGTGAAAATCTAAAATGAAGGCATAAAAGTAGGGGCTGAACATTGTTCAGCCCTTTTGTTATTTACCGCTCGTTTTCCGTGCTCAATCTATGTAAGGTCGAAATAATCTTTTTCGCCGGGAAGGGCAGCGACATCATGGGCTCTGCGGCGATGGTGAGTAGCAGAAGTTCATTGTCGTCATATGCCGTTCGGTTGATCTTGATCGTTCCGCATGTTTTGCATTGATGGATCAGAGACCATTCTCCGTTCTGCTGGACATGTATGCCGATGGGCTTCATAATACCTCGGCAATTTGACTTTCTATCGCCGGGTTTATGATCGATATGCAAAGAACAGAGGCAATGCGGACAATGGTTTCGATGCCGGCCGCCGAATGCAAGAGGTGGGATCAACTTTCCACAGGAAGCGCAAGTAAACCCATGAGAGAATTCCGTTTCTAAGGGGAGCTGTTTGTTCATATGCTTACTCCCGCCAATGCTCAGGCCGGTTCAGTTCTTCGCAACAAAGAATGCGGCCCTTTTTGATCGGGAATTCTTCCTTTGTCAATGACCGTACCATCCATGCATCTTTGACCTTTTCCGGGATGGGATAGGTGGGTGAATAACCGAATTGTGTGGCATCATTGATATAGCCGTGTCGGGGATAATAATCAATATGTCCCAGTACGAAAACCATCAGCGATCCCATTTCTTTCAGAAGTTTGTGGCCTTCATTGATCAGAAGTCCGCCGACCCCCATTTTTTGATATTCGGGAATGATCGCCAAGGGCGCCAGAATATGAAATAATGGTTGTTTGGTAGTCATTTCATCTACGTAGCAGCGAGTGAAAAGAATATGCCCCACGGCTTTGTCTTTATGATAAGCCAGTAATGAAATGGCGGGTTCGCCTGTTTTATCTTTTAACAGGGCCGCGGTTAGATCTGCTTCCTTATCTGTTCCGAAGGCACGTTCTTCCACTGTCATGATATCGTTGAAGTGTGAGTCGTCGGTTTTTATGATCGTAATATCGTTTAAATTCAATTGTTTCTCCTTTTTTACAATAAGTCGGCTTTAGCACAAGCCAGATAAAAATATGTATTAAATGCAAGGGTGCGATGGCGAGCCATCGTTAAAATGGAAAGGGCGACAGGAATTAAGCAAGCCGAAGATCGACCTGGTGCTTGATCCCGTCTTTTAGACGGTGGTCTTATATGTGTTTGTTTTAATCATGCGCTGAAGTGTAAGAAATATTTTTGGTGAGAGCAATTGTTTTTCTAGGGAAAATAGGCGATAGGCTTCTTTCCTCTATCAAATGGGTGACAGCACGGTGATTGAAGTAGTACAAGAAGTGAAACGTTAAAAACGATAAACTATAAACTATAAATTATCAAATTGTCATCCTGAACGGAGTGAAGGATCTATTCATGAGAGTAAAAACCTAAAATTTAAGGCAAAAAGCAAAAATACAAAGGCTAAAGTAGGGGCTGGATACTTGTCCATCGAAGCTTTAGCGTAGATGGATATCCAGCCCTTTTTAAATTATTTAGAAATTGATGGTGTAGTTAAATATATTCCGGATAATGTTTTTTAATCCAATTCTGAACTTCAAACTGTAGATCTTTCACAAATTTGATCAATTCTTTCGCTTCAGTCTCCGAGGTACTGCCCACATAATCATATTCCACGATATTTCTTTTTACGCGGCATGCTTCAAGATAGGCGGTATCATCGGATCTTTCATTACCCAGTATTAGTGGTAATGCTTGTATCGTTCGATAATGTGCATAGGAATTTTCTGGTCTGTAGCCTTCAGCGTACATAAGGATAGTACATAGTTTCAATGCCGCATTGTAGGCAATCCCAAATTTCCAATCCGCTGAAACATCTGGTCTTTGAGCATCCTTAAGATCGCGTTTTACAATATTGAATAAATTTTCAATTTCCTGTTTACTTGTCTTGTGTGACTTCAGCCAGCCATTCTTCAACCAATTTTTCAAACTCATTTTCGTCTCCCTTGATAAAAAGTTTTTGTGAATTGATTATTGCTGAAATAAAGTGATCGTTTTGAATTATTTTTTTATTTAATTCATTTGTTGAAATACTATAAGAATTAATTTCTCGTCCAATAATTTGGCCGGGTTCTGTCAAATATTTACTTAACCCTCTAAGTCCGATATCTCCAACAACGAATAGGTCTATATCGCTATCCGGTTTTTCTGTGTTGGTTGCAATGGAACCAAATACAAAAGCAAACTGGATTGAATTATCAGGCAAATATGATCTTAGAACATCCCGGAGTCCGGTCGTTTTAAGTACAAGACGGTGGATATCCATATATATGGGGTGACCTTTATTTGCTCTAAAATAGGTTCGATTGCCGTCTCTGCGTTTATGGATCAGACCAAGATTTTCCAATTTCAACGCTTCCTGCTGGATCGTTCCAATTGCCATGCCGGAGCATTTTGCAAGTTCTCTCAAATAATATTCTTTTTGGTTCAAGCCAAACATCAGACGAAAGAACTCCGCGCGGGTGTTTGATGAAAGTATTTCAGCTAAAGTATTCATGTGCTCCTACTGTATGGTAATAATATACAATAGTATGGTAAAACAATACAAGATATTATTTGATTGATTTAGGTTGACGCAATTATGTGGATGGGTGGAACGGTTATTGATGTGGTACGGGAAGTGAAGACCTAAAGGTCAAGGCAAAAGGCAAAAGTTAAAAGGAAAAAGTAGGGGCTGAACATTGTTCAGCCCTTCATTATTTATCAAAATATCATTACAAATTGTTAAACCCGGAAAGCGCGATTTATTTCACTTCACTCATATCAATCCCCAGTGCATCTGCTACACCTTGTCCATAGGCTTCATCGGCTTTTTTACAGTTGGATATGTGACGGATCTTGATATTGAGCGGAGCGTCGCCCATGGCCCTGGCTGTGTTCTCAAAAAGGACCTTTTGTTGATCAGGACTCATTAGATTGAACAGGGCGCCGGGTTGAGAATAGTAGTCCGCATCGTCCCGGTGGTTCCAATGATCTGCTGCACCGTCTATTGCTAAAGGCGGTTCTTTATAATCGGGCTGTTCCCGCCATTCGCCATAGCTGTTCGGTTCGTAAGCGAGCGTGCTTCCCATGTTTCCATCTACGCGCATTTGTCCGTCACGATGAAAGCTATGGACGGGACAACGAGGCGCATTAACGGGGATCGAGTTATGATTAACACCCAATCGATATCGTTGTGCATCACCATAGGAAAAAAGTCTGCCCTGGAGCATTTTATCCGGCGAAAATCCAATACCGGGTACAATGTTGGCGGGATTAAAGGCCGCTTGTTCTACATCGGCAAAGTAATTTTCGGGATTTTTATTCAGTTCCATTACCCCGACGTCAATCAGAGGATAATCGTTATGAGGCCAAACTAAGGTGAGATCAAAGGGATTAAATTTACATTTTTTGGCGTCATCTTCTGTCATGATCTGAATTTTCATATCCCATTTTGGGAAATTGCCTTTTTCGATACTTTCAAAAAGGTCCCGTTGATTACTTTCGCGATCTTTTGCAATAATAGCTTCAGCCTCTTGGTCGGTGAGGCATTTGATGCCTTGTTGAGTCTTTAAATGAAATTTAACCCAGGTGCGTTCGTTATCGGAGTTGATCAAACTGAAAGTATGACTTCCATAGCCGTTCATATGCCGGAAAGAGAAGGGAATACCCCGGTCACTCATGGTTATGGTCACTTGGTGAAGCGCTTCCGGGAGACTGGTCCAAAAGTCCCAGTTGTTTTTTGCACTGCGCATATTTGTTTTTGGGTCGCGTTTGACGGCATGATTCAGATCCGGAAATTTAATGGGATCTTTAAGGAAAAAGACGGGTGTATTATTTCCAACCAGATCCCAGTTGCCCTCTTCGGTGTAAAATTTAACCGCAAACCCTCTGATGTCTCTTTCGGCATCTGCTGCACCTCGTTCACCGGCAACCGTTGAAAATCTGGCGAAAAGATCGGTCTTTTTTCCAATGGCGGAAAAGATCTTTGCTTTTGTATACTTCGTAATATCGTGAGTTACCGTAAACGTTCCAAAAGCACCGGAGCCTTTGGCATGCATACGTCTTTCGGGGATGACCTCACGATCAAAATGTGCCAGCTTTTCAAGATACCATGCATCTTGAAGAAGCATGGGTCCTCTTTTCCCGGCGGTCACAACGTTTTGATTGTCGACGATCGGAGCACCCGATGTTGAAGTTAGTTTCTTTTTTTCTGCCATAATTGACTCCTGTCTTTTAAGCTTATCCCCCATAATTATTTAAAATGAATGAATGGGCTGTTTGTCAATAAGCCAAATTAAATGCTTTTCAAAAAGCAGTTTTGGATACCGGCGGCGATACTTTACTATGCGATTCTTTATGTATATTGTTAAACTACTGTAAAAGTGATTTCATTGCAATGCAAAAGTTGAGGGAAAACGTAAAAAGCAAGAAGCAAAGATCATCTTGCTGTAAAAGCATTTAATAATATTATTTTAATCCGAATATCAAGGGAAATCCAAAAACGACAAATACGATCCATCCCGCATATAAAGGCAAATAACGGGCGATCGTCAATTCAATATGTTTGATCTCTTTATCTTTGAAGTTTACCCGGTAAAGATCAAGTATGATCAGGATCAAATTTCCAAGGATCAGCAGATTGGATCCCAGCACAGCGATGCGGTTGGGTGTAAACCCGAATTCTCCCAGCCTGTAAAGAATAGCGGTCACGGCGACCAGATCAATGATCGCGGCAAGGATCGACAAGGAGAACAGAATGATCGCGTTGAAACGTTGTTTTTTGTGCGGATTGTTTTCTGAAATGGAAAATACGATAATAGCCATGACGCCTAAAAGCATCATATTGAAAACGAGCAAAAAGTCCCTGTCGTGGAATGGGCTTTTTCCGCCCACAAGCATGCTGATGAGGTAAGCCAGCAAGGTGATCAAAACGAGAGGACTAAAGATGCTCGCAATGATCGGCGCGATCTTGTTTGCGATAGCGGGAAATTGCCGGATGATAAAAGTCGCAACGATCGGCAGGGAAACCAGTCCCCAGATAATGATATAGTCAAAATAGAATTGTTCGATATTTATTTCGATCGCAGAGAATAGCTGCAGGGTTATAACCGTAAGGATACCGCCGCAAATCATGATAATGCCCACCAGGATAGCGAGGTCGCCATTATGCTTAATATAGTCGATCCTTTTTGATCGATCGGACAGGTCAAGATCAATATAGATCAGGCCGTACATGCACCACAACAAAAGCGGTAAATGTAAATAGGCCAGCTTGATGGAATCGCTGCCCGGAGAAACGGGAAGAAGATTGATGTAAAGGGCCGAGATGATGACCGGCGCTAATATCAAAATGATCTGTTTCGGTGTCACTGCGACCTTGGCAAAAAAGGCATAGAAAGCCAATCCAAGGAATACAATGAGCCCCGCATTTCTCTCGTAGAAAGGATAGATGTCCGGATCAAAACCGAATATTTGCGGGATTTTTATCAATACGCCGGCAATTAGACAGGCAATTATTAGAAAGAATATATTCTTTTTTACCTCAACGGGCTTTTGCTTGTCTTGAATATCCAATCGATGTTTCCAAAACGCTGCAAGCGAATGATCCGAAATATCGGGATAGATCTCGTAAAACGCGTTCGCAAAGCCCTTTTTGTCCGATCTGTATAGCTGCTCAAGGTATTGTGGATCGCTCAAATGTTCTTTGATCTTTGTTTTCATGATCAGCACCTCTGATTAATACCGGATTTTATTGTCCAAAATTTACACATTTTAAAGGGAAAAATAGTTCCCGTTTAATTGTTCCATATCATTCGTGTCAACATGCTTTTTACATTTTGTCCGAAGCACAGGCTTGTTTGGGGGTCAAGCGGCAGCTTACAGATAATTGCTTATCTTGTTAATTAATATTTTGTCTTTGCTGATAAAATAATCGTAAATGAACAACAAAACGATAACAATAAGAACAGCAAGTATACCGGTTAAGCCCGCCATGCCGACGGTCAGATCATTTCCACCGTTGATCAGCATGATCGAGATCCCGGCGGTAGCGTTCATGGTTCCGTGCATAATGGCAGCGGCAATGACAGATCTTGATTTAATGGTTATATAAACCAGGAGAACACTGATCAAGGTGCTGACAATGATCATCATGAAAACTCCGACGATCGGGTGCTGGGGATAATTATGACCCATTAAAATGAGGGGAGCATGCCAAATACCCCAAATGAAACCAATGAGAAGAGTTGCTTTTATGAAACTCATGTTTTTGAATTGCCGAAGCAGGAACCCTCTCCAGCCGAGCTCTTCTCCAAAACCGGCAAGCGCATTCACCGTTACCCCCGCAATTAAACCTTGGATCAGGATCAGCCAGACCGCATTGATGGGAAGCGTTTCCATCGCGCTTCTCATTTGATCCATTTGGTCGGGGGTCATAAAAGGTTCGAATCGTGCCAGCATACCGGTCATTCCCGAACTAAAGCTTACATCCGGGAGGATCAGCAAGCTAATGCCCACGGAAAGAAAGCTTATTATGGGCATCAAAAGCCATGCTACAAAGAACCATTTGTTGATCTTGAACGATATCTGCAGGTCGGTTTTGAGTTTTTCATGATGGATGAATTTTTTAACGATGATCGTACACAAGGCGGGTATGAACATGTAAATAACACCTAAAACGGTAAGGCTGAGCTGGTTTGTGTAAGTTCCGCCCAATAATTTGAATATACCGGCTACCGAGAAGCTGATCACAAAGGTCAGTGTCAAAAACAATGTGGTCCTGTTTACTGTTTTTAGATCTTTCATCTGTTTGTCTTTCCTGTTACAAGTTGGAGGTTCTGTGGGTTTAAGGTTATTATCCCAAGGCCGCAAGAACGGCTGTGGATAGATGAATTGCAATTTTTAAAGTGGGTTTTTCATACTGGTTGTATTTTTGGAGAAATTGATCGTGTATGATCGGATAGAGATCATGACAGAAGCTATTCCATATGTATGAGGGTTTGTTCAACAGGGTCCCGGCCGTGAAGGATCATTCCGAAACGGTGGATCTTCTGACTGTTCTCGGGATTGACATCATGCCAGCGGTTCAGAAATTCCTTGTGGGTCAGCCATGTCCGGTTGAAGGAAGAAGGGTCTTCAAAAATGATCTTATCTTTTCCGTAGCCGATCACGATCACGTAATGACCGTCTTTATCGTTTTTTTGCCATTCTTCTTCACTGAGTTTTTTTTCAACCCAGGCTTGAACAAGTACAAGGACGGGAAAACCTTCATCGATACTGTGAATAAGATCGTTAATGCTCATGTTTTGGCGGGCATTTACGTGAAACCCTTGCTTTTGAGCATATTGCCGAATTGAACGAATAGACGAGCCATCAACCTTAGAAGCTCGCAGCTCTTTTATCAGCATATCCTCGCGGATATCGAGTCCGTAATAAACCAAGAGGGTTTGCAGAGCTTTTGCGCCGCAGTCGTAATCAAAGGTCTGCCGTGTAATGGGCACATCCAGGATCTTACTTCCCTGGCCAATATTCCTGACCTTTTTATGGGTCTCATAGATCGCTTCGGCAAATGCTTTTCTCAGCCGATTGATCGCTGTGACATTGGGTGTGCCGTCCGGATTCATGTATAAAGCCTGATTTGTTTCTTGTAAAATACCCGGGACGCGATTACCGCTCCTCTTCAGTGTATTGATGCAGTGCTGGGCGCATACATGGCCGTAAATATGATGGTACTCCGAATCATTTATTGTGACAATGATATCGGGCAGTCGTTTTCTCAGCGCTTTGGCATAAGTTTCGATAAAGATCTGCGGGGAGAAAAATACCGGCCTATCATCCAACGGCGTATGCTGATAATTCATCAGATCGATCTGGTTGTCTGCTACCCCGTTCGCGGTGATCGTGGAATGACCGTCTAAAAGAAAATCAATTCCTGTCGTGATCGTGTCGCTAATGGACTGATGGTAGGGCAAAAGATATTTGTCTGAAAGCGCTGTTCTTATGATATCATTGGGGATATGACCGCGTCTGTAGAGTTCCCGCCCGAACACGTCCTTTTTTGGGACGCAGTCGTCCAACATATCGGGATGCCGGTTTGCTTCCAGTAATAGGCTACAATACGGGAAGGTGGACTGTCGGTTTCCCAGAATATCTCGGAAATCATAAAGGTAATTCGTGTACCAATCGAC
This sequence comes from Fidelibacterota bacterium, assembly GCA_021734505.1. Lineage (GTDB taxonomy): Bacteria > Fidelibacterota > Fidelibacteria > Fidelibacterales > Fidelibacteraceae > M50B103. Next base: position 22,332 of record JAIPIT010000004.1, read on the forward strand.
ATTCTCCAATAGTTTTGGAAATTGTTCAGTAAGTGACCCGGGGTCGATCTCTTCCGGGATGACCAGCCCGCTGTGGGGTACGACGACAAGTAATTGTTTTAGGCGCATAACAACACCTTTGTATGGAGGTTATTTGTTGTAAAGATAATCAAATATTATAAAAATAGCTTATTTATTTTGTAGCATAAAATTATATAAGCGACCAACGTGTTCCCCCGGGAAGTAGCGCTAAAGAAGTTTTTTTCTTAGGTACTGAAAAATTCGGGAAAAGGTTTTATGTGAAAAAAATATGATTATGGATCATATTATAATTATTTGATTACTTGTGCTTGTCTTAGCATGGCCCAATGTGGCTTATTCGTGCCGGGTAGTTTTCCGATCTCCATTACGTTGAATCCGTATTTTTCATAGAATGTCACATTTTTTGGGTTGTGTGTTTCTAAATAGCAGGGGAAACCATATTTATCGAAATAATCCAAAGCAGGTCTTAATAGTTTACCGGCAAAACCCTTTCCCTGTTCTTTGGGGTCCACAGCGATAGATTCTAAATACCAATGAGGCTCTTTAACATATTTTTGGTGCAGAGATCCGCAATAATCGCCATATACTTGAATTCGATCGATCACCTTCAGGTCTACGTTTTTTCTTAAGCTTAATCCACCGGCCCGAATGAACATTAGAGGGCTTGTTGTCACTCTTTTGGGTGGCATCCAAATGCTAACGCCTTCATTTGCCGAACTTGCCGTTTGTACCGAGCCATAAAAAAACCCGATCTTCAGAGTATATTCATGAATAAATTTTGCTTTATCATGATCGTATTCTTCTGAATTTAAAAGATACTTAAGACAAGGATCCTCTGAAAAAGCATTGGTTATTATTGAGACGGCATGAGACATGTCTTTTTTGTTAAGTTTTTCAAGTCCATCAAAAACAAAACTTTTCATTTATCTCTTTCTTTTGTCTGTCTCGAAGACAGAACCAACCCGCGGATATCTTCAGTCAGTTGAGTATTTTGCCATCCCCGTTCTTTTTCTATGGATGCGCCGTGATGTTTTACGGCTTTCAAAGCATAGATCGCCGCACCCAAACAATGATCCGCCATGTGTGTGGTAGCAACGGCATGGCCCACGGCACGGGCAACGGCGATGTCAACGGGATCGGTCAAGGTCCTTGCATAGGCATGGACTTCCCGGGCGACCTTCATTGCAGCCCCCGTCAGGACTTTGCCTTGTGCCCATTGGTCGGCGGTTTCCAAAGCCGGGATAAGGATAGCGTTTGGTTTTTCACCCATTAAAGGGAGAATATGACGCGCACAGGCGCAGGCCCATGTGACCAGCAAACGGTGATCTTTCTGTGTGAGCACACCACCGCGGTGTTCAGCAATGAATCTTTTATTACGCATGATGATTATATTTAAATAAGGTCAACACCAAGTTTTTCTCATTTCGCTTCCACTTTTTCAATGGATTTCTGAGGATAATTGGTGCCGGGTGCAACCGCAGCTAGATTATGGTGCACATTTACGATGCGGCTGCCGGCTTTCTTCTTTTAATTGTCCCGCTTCTCGAAATTTTCTGATTTTTTGTCCTTGACGCGTTTGATGATCAGTAAAATCAGGAGAACGATAATGACCGCCAGAACTACGCCGTAAATACTTATTAACATTATCATGCTACAGCCTTTTTAAGATAGTTTTACGGCAGTTCCGTAAGCAAGGATCTCAGCGGCACCCTGCATCAGCATGGAGGTCGCCAGGCGAACATTGACGATGGCGTCAGCGCCCATTTTTTCTGCATCTTCGATCATGCGCTTCATGGCCTGTTCCCGGGATTCGGCCTGTAATTGCGTATATTCCGATATTTCCCCGCCGATAATGTTCTTTAATCCTGCAAAAATATCGCGGCCAAGATTTCTTGCCCGTACGGTACTTCCCCGGGCAATTCCGAGAATTTCTATGATCTCTCTGTTTGGGATGGTTTCTGTCGTTGAAATGATCATGGTATTTGCCTTTCTGATTAACGATTAATATAAAATATAATTGACTTGCCGGGAATTTCGAACAACTTTATATAAATTTAAGATATTTCCGTACCGGTTCGGTCGTGACGCCCAAATCGCGCCGGATGATATCAAACACATATGAACGGAGTGTTTCCTCACTTTCAAGGGTTTTCGTAACGTTCACGTAATGATTTATATATTCTTTGTATCGGATCGCCTGCCAGAATGAAACGGGTAATGCCCGGAAGAACAAATAAGCAAATAGAAAACATGGTTTTATATTTTTTGCGGCTTCATTTTTTTATCATCGTTTTCTCTGAAGCTTATCTGTCCGGTTGATGTTGTAAGTTATTTCTTATGAGAAGCCCTGATATTTCTACATATCTTCATAGAGGATCTTGTACAGCCGGATATTACCGTCGATTTTTTTGAAGTAATAAACGGTCTCATAACTAACCGGTCCGGATTTGCCAACTTTATAAATGAATTCCCGATCGGGGTTATAATATTCCCTGCCCAAGACCCAGTAATAGACGCCATACTCTCCCAGTCTGTGTTGCACCGGCTTGCCGATAGCTGCACTATCCATGGGTTCTGTCCACGCGGGAAGAAGTCCGGGGCCCGTATTGTTCTTGTCGAGATCGTTCAGGAGTTCATCTTTGGAATAATCGCGTTCATTGTAGATATCGCCGAAATCCGCTTGTTGATATGTCACAGTGGGAGCGATATATAGGTCAAAAACCTGTTTGTCTGAATTCTTGATACAGGTTTTAAGGTCGTCCCAATAGACTTCGAATTCTTCCTGCCGGATATTAACAGGATCTTCAAAACCATAGGCTTTGGCGCGAAGCTTTTTTGGGGAGGGGTTTTCATGACCCATATACTCAAGATAGTTTGCCATTTCAAAAAGAACGGTGGCATCCTTTTTCAGTGTCGCCAAAGAATCCAATTGCCGATAGCAGCTTTCTCGGCCACCGTTGCCCCATCCAAAGAGATTGAAACTCAGTTCGAAGGACATCACATAGATGCCGAGGCGCGGATCGCCGGTCTTCATTGCAATATCAAAGGCTTCATTCAGCATCTTGTATGGCAGCAGATTTCCGTAGGTGAAGACTTTATCGAACTCCAGGATCGCCAGTTCATAGATCTTATAACCATCACTTCGGTCAAGGGCATCTTTGTATGCATCCTTGATCGCGCGCGAACCGGTGATGTCGAAAGGAAAATCCGTTTTCAGTTCCGCCGGCAGGTAGATGGAATTAAAATTGAGAGTATCCAGTTTGACGAGATCAAGCCGAGAGTTCACAAAAGCTTTTTCGTTGTAGGCGAATAAACATATGGTACTCAGAAAGGTCAAGATAAAGATCCGTTTGCATATGTTTAAAACATGGGAAGAATTTTTCATTTTCAATAAATCCTTATAAATGATAGGGTAATTTACTGTGAATTTATTATGTTTGTCAATTACAAATGTTGTCCTATATGTAGGTTATTGAGAGGATAAGAGTATTTCTTTTATTTGTTGGGGTAGTTGACTGTTTTGCCATGATCTTTCTTTGCAGGGCAACCCGCCGCGATGTTCGGGTATGAATCGTTTGTCACGCAGGGTTTATAATTCTACAAGCGTCACGCCGAGTTCGGTCAACTCCGCTTCAACATCATCTATGGTCTTTTGCGGATGTTTGTGCCAGTTCGTGGTGCCATGTTTGACCAAATGGGTTTTATATCCTTCTTCGATGGATCCGATGCAGGTGGAACGGATGCAGTTTGGGGTGACCAGTCCGCAAACGGTCAACTCATCGATATCATGCTTATCCAGGATCTCGCGCAGATCTGTCCCCTCAAAGGCATTGCCTTTTCGTTTCCAGACCTTTGGATCTTTTTCGTTAATGTGGATGCGTTCATCATATTCCCAACCGGGCGTTTCCGGAGCGATATTTTTATCCAGGTGATGTACGAAAACGATCAGGTTACCCGCTTTGCGAAAGGCCTCAATGGTATGATTGACCGTTTTAATGAATCGCTCTTCTTTATAGGCGTGTTTGCCTTTGATGAACTTTCCCTGAATATCGACAACGAGTAATGCTTTCATTTAATTTCTCCAGATCATTTTTAGAATGATGAAATATATATAAGTTAGGGTATTGTTTCAAGAAAGATATATCTTGTAACCTGTAACCTGTAACCTGTAACCTGTAACCTGTAACCTGTAACTCGTGTCGTCTTTTGCATTTTGAACTTTTTCGCACTATATTACTTTCATGAAAAAGAAGACAATGAAAATCTTTCTCTATATCTCAACGATCATGATGGTCATGCTGATCTTTTCCTGCAAAAACATGTTCGCACCCACGCTTGGTGATCTTGATGGCGGGAACTCCATATACCGCATCGACCAGGCAAGTCCGGCGGATGTTCTGCACAATTTCAAGTACGCGTATATTTACCGGGACAGCCTAATATATGCCAATTTGATCGATTCGGAATTTGTGTTTGTTTATTACCAACCCAGCGATGAAAGCGGCACCGGTCACTACGATTCCTGGATGCGATCGGTGGAATTGAGAAGTACGGGACGATTTCTGTCTGCGTTCAATTACATTGACCTGATCTGGCAGACCACCCTGGACAGCGCATTTTACGAAATGGACGGAGATGAGGTCATTACAGAACGGGATACACTTTTCGCCAATGCCAATATTGCCGATATTTCAAAATCTTACCAATTAACCCTTGGCGATTACACCACGCTGATCGGTGATGCCGCTTTCCGGTTTCGCAAAGGGTATGACGGAAAATGGCGGATCTTGAGGTGGGAAGATAAATATAACAGTTATTGAGAAAAGACTAAAGCTTTTAAAACCAAGTTCAAATCAATTATCGATTAATAAAAAAAATTTCCCGGAGCTCAAGGATTAGTTGGCTTCAGAGGATTTGGATTTAAGAAAGTAAAATAGATTTACGCTATTTTGTTATTTGATGTTCTCGATAGTCTAGATAGGTGTTTTGTAGGGTGCGTTGTTTAGAGATCGTTGTTCCATCAACTTCTGTAATGGTGGCAATATCGCCGCCATCATAGCTTATCTCAAAAGTCTGTGGGTAGATGATCCCATTCCATATTCTTCCATCATCTTTTGTGGCTCTTTCAAGTGTTAGATATTCTGAAGGATTTCTGAGCCAATGATTGCACTGATAACTTCCAATTTCAAAACTATTATATCCGGTATAATATAATGTCAAAGTGGTATCTTCGCCGGCGGGAATTAAGAAATAATAGTCAACATTTGCATAATCATCCGGAGAAGGCAACGCAAAGAAATCAATTTGTGAGTAAAGATTTCCTGCATTATTGGCCAGGCCGTTTAAGCCCCTGAAAGTCGGCATGAGATTTGTTAAAAGATAAAAAGACTTTCCGGCTTTTACGGGATCAAGAATATATAAATTATCTCCATCATTGTTTTGAATGTTGATTTTGTATTCTATGGCTGTTGTACCAAGTGTGTCGGGAGAAATATGAATACCGTAATCCAGATCTAAATCCACTTCGATTCCTGCATGAAAAAGATCATTGCTTTTTAAAGCATTTTTAAGTGTAGCATTATTTTTGAGATCATCATCTATAAGGGATTCTATTGCAAAGTATGATAAAACATCTGCTCCATAAAACATGAACTCAAAGTCAGTAATTGAGGGATTCTCATCATTCCAGTCTCCAAAAAGTGAACGAAAAAAACCAACATAAACAGGTCTGTTGTTTACCACAACTACAAAAGGTTGTTCTATAGGGGGATATTGTAATGTGTCGCCATGATAATAATCTCTTAATACCTCTGATTTATTTTTATTCAAAAACATCAAATGAGAAGACCAGTCGTATAAAGCAATATCATCTTGGGTTAGCCAAGGTTCTTCTTGGAGGACAAGGCTATCTATATTTTGAGTTGCCGGATTAAAAGTTGTTAAGCTATCATTTTCAAGAAAATAGTATTCAATGGTAGTTTCACCAAAGAATGGTGGAAAGACACAAGCCGAAACCAACATTAGAAATGCCAGCAGTAAAAAAGTGGAAACAGATAATTTTTTAATGGGGAACCCCCGGTAATTTGTTGGTTACACGTTCAATAAAAAATACCAACTATACCGGCTGGCAACTTTTAATGCCATCAACATAGCACTATAAAGAACTGAAAAAAAGTTAATACTTGGTAAGGGAATTGGGTTAATTGTGTTAATGTTCCCCGTACGGCGACGAATTCTCGGACTATTATCTTACATACGAAAAAGACCCCGAAATGTCGGGGTCCCTGCAATATTTCACCAGTTATCAGTTACTATTCTTTGTGCCCTCAAATCTTTGCGCCAAGCCTTAAATTCTTTGCTTAGTGGCTTTGTGCTACTTTGTGTCTTTGTGTGAGGTATTCTACAGCTGAAATCCCGTATAATAAACTCCGATGATCTCACCCATTTGGTCAAAAATTGGCTCGTAGCCGGTCTCGTACATATCGCCAAGGATATCTACGGTACCGTAAAAAGGTTTGCCCTTGAGGATCTTTTTGATCACAGGACCGTCGGGATCCAGAATAGTACCGACGGCGCGATGGCCTTCGAACATCACGTCGGTGCTGACGCGGACGAATTTATCGCCTTGTTTTTCAAAGAAAGTGGCGGTACAGCCGTATTTTGCCTGAATGGCGTCCACGATCTCAAAATTTTCATTGATCTTATAATCGCCGAAATAAAGGATATCATCGATGAGCTTGGGTGTTCCAAGTTTCAGAGCCCGTGCTTCCATATCGGCCAACGAATCCATAATTGCCGTTTCATGAACCATCTTGGTGCATCCGGTAAATAATCCTAAAATCACGATCATCGCAATCAGTAAACCAAAAGACTTTTTGAAATTCCTTCTCATTTCCTTTTCCTCCTCATTGGTTATTTAAATCTTTATTAATGTAGTGAATTGAAGTTCGGAAAAAAAGAAATTATATAAAGGCCATATCCGGAATGTTACTGCGTAAAAGGATAAAAGCATAGGTGCGTGATTGAGGTAAGATCATTGCACAACCAGATAAATGGTGTAGGCAATATACACAGCAAAGAGGATCCCTGCTTCCCAGCGGTCCAGTTTCTTTTTTTGTCCCGTGAACATGGCGATGAACAGGAAGATCGTTCCACCCGCCAGTAGATAGATGTCGGTATTAAAAGTCAGGGCATATCCGACCGGCTTGATCAACGCGCTGATGGCCAGGATAAGGACGATGTTAAAGATGTTCGATCCTATCACGTTTCCGACCGCGATGTCGGTGTTCTTTTTGATCACAGCGACTACAGAGGTGACCAGTTCGGGTAGTGATGTGCCCATGGCCACGATGGTCAGACCGATGATCTTCTGGCTGATGCCGAGTTCTTCGGCCAGGGTTACGGCGTGGGTGACAACCAGTTTGCCGCCCAGGATGAGTCCTGCAAGCCCCAAGAGTAAAAAGGCCGAAGCTTTTGGAACGCTTAGGTTCCTGATAAGAACGCCCTCTTGCGAGGAGTCCGCTTTGAGCTGTAAGGCCACATAGGCCAGAAAGAGACCAAAGACCACGAGCATGATCGCGCCTTCCAAGCGCGAGATAAGCATGCTTCCGGAAGGCGTCACCAGTGTAGCGAACAAGAATAACAGAACGATCGCCAGCATTGAGAGGGGGATCTCCCGCCAGACGGTGCTCGATCGCACCACTAATGGAGCGATCAGTCCCGCTAAACCGAGCGTGAAAAAGAGGTTGAAATTGTTGCTTCCAATGATATTTCCCAGGATGATATGGTCGAACCCATCGACCGATGCAGCGATATTCACCACCAGCTCGGGCATGGATGTGCCGAAGGCCACCACCGTCAGACCGATGGCCAGGTCCGAGATCTTTAACTTTCGCGCAAAGGCCGCAGCGCCATCGACCAACCAGTCGGCGCCTTTTACCAGCAGGACGAACCCGAGGATAAGAAGCAATATATTTGCAAATAAGGGCATGTTGGATGATTTCCCGAATTTAAGGTTAAAAAGCAGGTTTAAGGAATGCGCCGTAAACCAGGCCGTTGACAAAAAACGATAAAGAAACGTAGCATGGCAACCTCCTTGTTGATGTTAGAAACCCTTAGCATTATTCATTCTTCTTTTTGCTCTTTCCAAACCTTGCGGCCAAAGGTAGCCAAATAACGATCAAATGGATCGCGGCACCCGATCCGAGAATAAGCTGAACCTTCAAGTAGTCGCTTTTTAAAAGCAAGGCACAAAGCAGAATGACAATGCCCCATATGATGGCGGAGCCGATGATGTACCAGGCCAGTGAGAATGGTTTCTTTTCCATGATTTGTCTCCTCGTTATTTTTTTCTTAATGTCAGTTCGATCCCGCGTTGCCGAGCCAGAAGATCGATCAACGATCGTACAAGTTTGTTCTTGTCTTTGACCTCAAAATGAAAGGGAATAGCGGGAAGCGTATCATTGAGTGCCTGGATATCCCCTTCGGGCAAGAGCGCGCAGGTCAGACAAAAATATGATTTCGAGCGACCATCGTCAAAATCCTTTAGCAAAGCTTCCAGAATGCCCGAGCGGATCTTTTGCGATTTCAGGAACGACTTCAGTCCCTTGTCGCGAATGGTATCAAGGTTTTCAAACACCTTGCGGTGCGTGACGAAGGAATCCAGGCCGCTGCGCTCTTTATCGAAACGCGAACAGGGATAATCCGGACAGTCGGCACAGGTTTCATAACCGTGTTTTACTACACAGCAGGTCACAAATCCACAAGACGGATGCTTCTCTTTAAAATCGGGTGCACCGCATCCGGGACAGGCGGATGGGCCGTCGGTATAGTAGCGCGGACAGAGAATACAGTCGATGCCACAGCAGCCGATGCTTGGGTGTTTTTTCATGATATGTGTTTCCTAATCGCAGATCAAAACATAAACGTGATCTTAAAATAATCTGCTAAATCTGTAGGTCATTGTTTTTTTGAATTTTTCCAAGCTTCTTTTTCACTGGGATTTTTGTCAAAGAATTCCTCGCGGTCTTTCTTTTTTATCGCGTTCAGCGGACAGGCGAAATTGATGCAGCGTTTGCAGTAGAATAGGTGCAGGCAAAGGAAGGCAATAACCAGCAAGGCAAGATAGATGCCTATCAGCCACCAGCGTTGTGTTAGTCCGTAAGCCAGAGCGGGAGGGGTCATTAACAGAACGAATCCCAGGAAAAATATCAGGATCTCAAAGACGTTCATAGATCCCGGCCGGTATTTCCAGATCTTGGGAGAGCCGTAGTTGGCCCAGCATTTTAGACTGCTCAGTTCCGGCCCTGCATAGTGCGGACAGTGGGAACACATCACGCGGATCTCGATCAAGCCGAAAAAGGATGGAATAAAGACCAGCCAGGCAATGAAAGCCCAGATCTTCCAGGTGAACAATCCGTAGCCGCCAAAAATGAAAAGTGGAAAGAACAAGGCTAAGAACAGTCCGAGCTGCTTGCCGTTAAAATGACAGACAAGTTTCTCTGAAACGTGACAGCCGTCACAGTTTTCTTCTTTGCAAGTGTACAAGGGTTGTTTAGGATCTAGGAACATTTTTTTCATCTACTTCTCCACTACATCGTCATCCTGAATTTATTTCAGGATCTCTCCGAACATCATGCTTCAGCGTAAAACGGTCTCTTCCAACCACATTTCAAGCATTCTTTTCTATGCACGCTCAATGTTGCACCACACTCTCCGCATCGCCACCTCTCCTCCTCAGACTTTATAAAAGCTTCGAGGCCATATTCCTTAATGTAAGCTAAGTTATCGAACATAGACATCCCATACCGCGTGCGGTAGCGCTTGTCCAGGTTTTTCATGCGTGTGCAGGGATAGCTGGGACAATCGTAACAAAAACCGCTCTCTGTTGCCAGTCGTTTTTCACACATCACGATCGTGCAGGTTCGGCAAACATGTGGTTTGGTTTGCTCATTGCCGTTGCAGCCTTCGCAGCGGTTCTTTTCACGAATGTGACCGATGCACAAGGCACAGTTCATTCCACAAGGTGCGATCATTGATGCATTCATATATTTACCCAAATGTCTCGTGTCATCCTGCTTGTGCCGATGAATTTCGGTAAAAGGCCAGTTATTGGCTGGCGGATTCAGTCCCGAAGGGATCCCGCAGGGAGATCTCTCAGTATGTCATAATCATATCCCTTCTTTTCTTTGCTTGATCAAAGAAAAGAAGCAAAAGAAAATCAACCGCTGCACCGGCTTTAGCTAAAAATCCTCTTCGTTCGGTAAAATACAAAAAGGCATCGCTTCGCTCAACCCTTGTATTTTTTAACCCTCACTCATCGGATTTTCTTTACGCGTCGCCGCTGAGGCGGGTCTGAATATTTTCACTCTGCTACAACATCAGTTGAGTATTCTTAATTGTTCATTATTATTAACTAACAATTAAATTATCAATTGTTCTTTGTCAATTGTCAATTGATTTCCATTGTGTAATATCAACAGTGATCACACTATCCTTTTCAACATTCAGAATGCCGTTTGGAAGCACATTCATATTCTCATCCAGTGCTTCGGTTTCCCAGCTTCCGAGTGTGAATTTATATTCCAATTGTGTTCCCTGTAATACGCCGATGCTTTTTTCCCAATGTCCGTCGGGGAATTGTCTTAAGGCCACAGCCGAAGGATTCCAGAACCCCAGAGTTTGCTGATTGCCTGTAATATGAACAGCGTTCTCTGCAGGGACTGTTTTACTATTTAGATGAAACGTGACGATCTTAGGCGGATATTTATTGCCAAAATAAACCATGAATTTCTGCTTGTCGTCTGCATTCAAATATTTTGAAAAATCCAGCAGATTGCTTGGAGAAAAATCCGTGATCTCCGGTCGCAGAACCTTCCATACATCGTAATGCTGCAACGCTTTATCCAGTCCATCGCGCTGCACCCGTTCCATTAGGGTCGGTGTCAGTTGTTTTTGAGAAAAGGTATAGCGCATGCCTTTCCAGAGCGCATCCGCCGTTGATTCGATGTCATGTCCCTGGTCCGGATAAATATCCCAATGTAAAAAGATATCCCCAAGATCTTCGTTCTTTAAAGATTTGAGCATATTGATATAGTCGTCGCGCGAGGCGTCCCGTTCGGGGAAACCCACATAAAGGCTCAGGGGACGATCATTGCGTGCCTGACGTAATGTGCTGTCCATGTGCCCTGACCAGTCCATGGGGAATCTGCCGCCGCCCAAGATATAGTTGTCGAACAGGTCGCGCTGCTCATAAAGCAGATGATTGGCAAAAAGGGCGCCGAGAGACCAGCCAAAATAGGTCCGGTTTGTTGATAGGGCGCGATAACGCGATTCGATCTCGGGGAAAAGCTCGTCTTTTAAAAACGACTGATACAGCGTATACGCGTGAATGCCGTCCGCATTGAGATCGCTGCCCATATCTTTCAGGCGTTTGTCCCGGCAGGTGGCTTTATCGCCGTAGCCGATGCCGACAAGAATAAATTCATTGCCGCCCAGCTCCATCATATAGGCCATGTCTGAGGCGGTACCAAAGAACCAATCCGCATCGGTCATGTAAAATACAGGATACAGCTGATCCGTTTTAGCGTAGTTTTCAGGTAAATGCACCTTGATCTGGAGTTTTCCGCTCATCGCATAGTCGGATTTTAGCCAAAAGCTCTGGTCCGTTTGTGTATCTCCGGCCGGGTTGCAGGCGGAAAAGAGGAGCAAGATCAAAAGGAAGCCGATCCATTTCGTGTTCAAGAAGGATTTCATGAAGTACCTCAGGTAATGATTTAATTATTTGTGAAAATTTAAGGAAAAAGCAAGCCGGAAACAAATTTTTTCAAGGAGAGAAAAAGAAGAGTAGAAAGTCCCATAAGGACGAAAGCTTTGTAGAAAACGAGAGATATAAAAAATCAAAGCTCCATCGGAGCGACACCTTTTTTATCTCTTAGCTCAACTGGAGGCCGTGTCATATTCCTTGGACAATAATGCCATCAATTTTTTTACGGAAACGATCTCTTTGATCTTGTGAACCGTCTCGCCGGCAAATGCAAATCCATTTTTTAATCGACCCTTTTGGGCGTTGATCAAAGCAAGAACGATACAATAAGGACTTTTTTTATAATCACAGGTAATAATACAATGATAAGGACACATGATCTGTTTCATTTTTCCGATGTTGACGTCATCGATAAAATGGTTCCTGATCGCTCTTCCCGGCATACCAACGGGACTTTTAATGATCACGATATCTTTTTCTTCGGCATCAACATAAGCTTGTTTAAATTTGATTGACGCATCGCATTCATCGGTGGCAACAAAACGGGTTGCCATTTGCACACCGGAAGCACCCAACTTGATGAATTTGAAAATATCTTCACCGCTATAAACACCGCCCGCTGCGATGATCGGGATGGATTTATTGTATTTTTCTTCAAATTTCCGCATTTCCGAGACCACATCCGGTATCAGGTTTTCCAAAGAATAGGCCGGGTCGTTAATGTTTTCAGCTTTAAATCCAAGATGTCCGCCGGCCATGGGACCTTCCACCACGATAGCATCCGGAAGATAATTGTATTGTTTATACCATCTTTCGGAAATGATACGGGCTGCTTTTCCTGAAGAGACAATGGGAACCAATTTTGTTTTCGAACCGGGAGTCAAATATTTTGGCAGATTAAGCGGCAGTCCGGCACCGGCAAAAATAATATCTATTTTTTCTTCAATGGCGGTCTTTACCATATCGGCGAAATTAGTCAGGGCAACCATGATATTGACCCCCAAAATTCCTTTGCTTAATCCCCGGGCTTTTTTGATCTCGTCTTTCAGAGCCCTGATATTTGATCCCACAAAATTCTTAAAGAAATCAGGCTCACGCATCCCGACACCGGCAGCAGATATGACGCCGATGCCGCCTTCGTTCGCTACGGCGGATGCAAGTCCGGATAGCGAGATCCCCACGCCCATGCCGCCTTGAATGATCGGGATCTTAGCGATCAGATCTCCGATCTTCAATTCTTTTAGTTTGATGTTAATCATGACAATCACCTTTTATTATTTTTGACATATACCGATAGTGACGACATATGTCGCTTGCTGTTCTTCTCTATGTTGGGATAATATTTATTCATCCCCTAAAGCCCTGTGCTTGAGGATATTATATAATAATATCAGCCATGACAAGATATACTTTCATTATATTTTTGATATTAAGGAAGAAAGAAGCCGGAATAATATTGGAGCGTGGGAGAGGTATTGCCGTACAGGGGGCACGGAAATGACGTTCGAGTGAAATAGATCCGATCCTGATCCGTCAGCTGACGGACAGGATGACATACCTCGCTTTGTTCGCAAGCCTGCACAACGAAGCTTTAGCGTAGTCGTGGCAAAAGGCATAAGTACAAAGTCAAAATGCATTTCAAATTCTCTGTCTCATGAATAGATCACCACGGCTTCGCCTTGAATATCGAACACCGAACATTCCCCACTACGCTCCTTACGGAGCTTCGAAGGGCAGGCGAGCAATCGAACAATCGAAGTGTTGGGTCAACCCCTCCAGAAGGTCGGGGTTGTTTTTGAGGGTTGTTCTTTCCCGGGGTTGCACCCCGGGTTATTACTTGGTTTAACCCCTCGACAAGCTCGGGGTTAACTGCGATCTCTGTGGGCTTTGTTTTCTCCCAAAGGGATGCCTTTGGAATTGGCGATCTTCTTGCTGTGTTCTTAGTGTCTTTGTGAGAGGTTCTTTTTTGCGCCTTATGTATCTTTGCGTCTTTCCAGCCTTCGCCAAAGGCTTCGGCGGACAAGTGTGTGAGGTCTTCCCCCAGTCACTATTTACCACAAATAATATTCCGAATATGATCAATAACCGGCATGACGGCATGGTCGTAATTGGACAGCACGATCACGGTATAACCCAAATCGGGATAAATATCCATTTGCGCATCAACGCCCGGCGCACCGCCGTTATGGCCGATGATGCGTTCACCGTTTATAAATGATTCTCCAAAGCCATATGCGAATTTCAGATCAGGCAGGGGCTTCATCCCCGGAGGTGTCGGGGGTTTGGGAACGCTGACTTTTCCTTGCGATATGTTCTTAAAACTCTTTTTCGAGATCAGTTTTCCCTTTTGCAAAGCCCGGGAAAATTTCAACAGATCGGGTGCGGATGAGAACACACCGCCGGCCGATGTGCCTTTGACACCGATCATACGTTTGTTGTTCATACGTCCGGGGGGAGGCGGTGTTTTGGCGTCCGGTGGAGCCATGGGAGAAGCATATCCGATCGCAGCATTGGGCTCATAGCGGTCACCCTCGTCAAAAGCGCTGTGACTCATGTTGGTCGCATTGAAAATATGCGTGGTAACATAATCATAATAGGATCCGCCTGAAAGTTTCTCGATCACCGCGCCCAGCAAAATGTAGGCGTAGTTGCTGTATTGGACCTGCGTGCCGGGTTCAAAAAGCAAAGGCTCATGGATGTTCAGATCCACATAAGACCGAATGCTTTTTGCGGTATCTTTTATTGCCATAAATGTGGGCGCCGCGAACATATTTCCCAGTCCGGATGTATGCGTCAGCAGCTGTTCGATCGTGATCTTGCCGAAGATATCCTCGGGCAGATAGGGCAGGATACTGACAAGCCGGTCTTTGTAGTCGAGTTTTTTATCTTCAACCAATTGCGCAATGGCGACGCCGGTGTACATCTTGCCCATGGAGGCAATATCGAAAGAGGTTTCAAGAGTGTTGTCACGAGCCCGGTCAACATCGGCTTTTCCCCAAGCCTTTTGAAAAAGGATCTTTGGGCCTTTTGCGACCAGCACCACGCCGGAAAAGCGGTCCGTTTTAGCCAATCCGTCAACATATTTTTCCAATCCCGTTATCGCCGGCGCTCCGAGCGGTTTAGCGGCAAGTGGCAGTACCGAGATCAGCATCATAAGAAAAAAGTTTATCAATGTTCTTTTCATTATATTCTCCTCGCTGATTATTTTACAATAAATGTTATGGGAGATACGATAAAACAGATAAAATTGTTTCCGGATCTATTTTTAAAGGTCGGTATTTAAACGGTGCTTTTTACAAGATCAATTGTTAATTGGAATGGTCATTCATCATTCTCTTCCCACGCATCCTTCACGCCCGGGTTCTTATCAAAGAAATCTTCGCGGTCTTTTTTCTTAACGGCGTTCATTGGACAGGCAAAATTCATACAATGCTTGCAAAGAAAAATATGCAGAAAAGCAAAACCAAGGATCACGGCGAAAATGTAAATACCCATAAACCAGAAACGTTCTTGTAGTCCGAATGCCGCAGCAGGCGCACTGAAAATAATGATCAAGCCCGCAAAAAAGATGAATTTTTCCATGAAGGACATAGGACCGGGGCGGTATTTCCAAAGTTTTGGTGCTCCGTAATTTGCCCAGCATTTTAAACTTGTCAGTTCAGGCTCTGCGTAGTGCGAACAATGAGAGCACATCACACGGATCTCGATCAGGAGAAAATATAAGAGGATCATAGCTATCCATGCCGCAAAAATCCAAACATTGAACGTGAATATCCCATAACCGCCGAGACCGAAGATCGGGAAAGCCAGCAATAAGAACCAGGTCAATTGTTTTCCGTTAAAATGACAGACAAGCTTCTCCGAAACGGGACAGCCGTCACACTTTTCTTCCTTGCAGGTATGCAAGGGCTGTTTGGGATCTAGAAATAATTTGTTCATAGTTTCCTTTCAAAGTAAAGCCATTGAGTCAATTGAAAGATATCTCATTGAGTCAATCAAAAAGTTTCCCATTGAGTCAATTGAAAGATATCTCATTGAGTCAATCAAAAAGTTTCCCATTGAGTCAATCGAAAGATTTTTCATTGCCCCAATTAAAAAATACGCCATTGAGTCAATTGTAAATTAAGACAATATGCTAAAGAGAACTTCTCCGAGCATCATGCTTCAGCGTAAAATGGTCGCTTCCAACCGCATTCCATACATTCTTTCCGATGCACGCTTAATTGCGTCCCGCATTCCGGACATTTCCAGCGCTTTTCTTCGTGCTCCAAAAACTTTTCCATTCCATGTTCTTTGATGAACGCCAAATTCTCAAACATGCTCATCCCGTACTTCGACCTGTAGCGCTTGTCCAGGCTCTTCATTCTTGCACAGGAGTAAATGGGACAATCGTAACAAAAGCCGCTCTCTGTGGCCAATCGTTTTTCACAGACCGTAATGGTACAAGTCCGGCAGGCATTGGGCTTGGATTGATCATTGCCGTTACAACCCTCACAACGATTTTTCTCACGAATGTGACCGATGCATAAAGCACAATTCATTCCGCAGGGAGCTATCATTAAGGCATTCATAATTATTCTCCAATAATTATCAATTGTTCTTTTGCATGAATGTTGTTTTTATCCAATTCCAGGCTTTTTTCATAGCTTACTTTTGCAAGATCGATCTCTCCGTTCAATATATAGGCCTCACCCAGACTATCATAAGCATTTGCCGATCCCGGGAATTCCTCAACATTTTGCAGAAAGAGTTTGATGGCGGCGTCATATTTCTTTTCTCTGATCATCTGGTAGCCCAGACCGTTCAATTCGCCTTCGGTAAAGACAAAATACCGCTTCATTTTACTGCTTTTAATTTCTTTGTACATTGCAACAGCCTGGTCAATATCCTGGAATAAAATGATATCGTATAGGTATCGCCCAATTGATTGCGGTTCGATCACATCATAAGGGAGATAGTCCTCCCATTCCCAGGGAGTATAGATGTCGCTGATGATGTTTTCCAGCAGATATTTAAATATTTTTTCGCCGTTATCGCTGTTGGTCATGAGGATAATGGATGTTTTTTGGTCAATAAAATTCACATTGTAATGTTGGCATCCGTTACCGTGACCTTCTTTAAAAAAGGCTCGACCGTATTCGGTGTTAAAAAGCCCCCATCCCAGACCGTATGACAAGTCGATCGGATCATATTTATCCGTTATTTCATTTGAAAGCGTGGGAAATTGATGTTTGGATCTTATTCTGATAGAAGGAGTAAGCATAAGATCCCAGGTATCGTCATCCAATCCTTTCTTTTTCATGACTGCAGAAATGAATGTCGAGTAATCATTGATCGTAGTGTAAAGCGATCCGCCCGCTTTTGCTTTTTCTCTTTTGTGATGTTCTATTGAAGCCCCGATCATATTATGTCCGACAGCATGGTTTTTGCCGAATTTATCCTGCCAGACATAGCTTGTCCTTTTCATTCCCAAGGGGTTAAATACTTTTTCAGAAGCCAGGTCTTCAATATCGCGCCCCGTTATTTCCTCTACAACAAACTGCAGGAGGTCGATCCCTTCACCCGAATAAGCATAGTGTGTGCCCGGCTCAAAAAAGAACTTTAGCTCACCACCGGTCAATTCTCTCATATTGGCAAAGCCCGTTGTGTGGCTCAGGCAGGTGCGCGCGGTCAGTTGTTTCCAAAGATCTGTATTGTTCAGATCTTGATAATTATCATATTCCGGTAGGGGTTTTTCCAGATAAGTGTATAAGGGTTTATCGATCTCCAATACACGCTCTTGAACCAATTGCATGACCAGATACGAAAACACCGCCTTGCTGAAAGAGGCAGCCGGCATCACGCTGTTTTTATCCAGCATTAGGTTTTCGTCGATATTCCGGAAACCATAAGTTTTAATATTAACCGGTTTATTCTCATTTAAAACGGCTAGACATAAACCGCTAACATTTGCCGAATCCATCAATTCTTCGACTATTTTATCGACTTCAAGCGGGCTGATCACCTCACCGTTGATCTTTCTTATTCCGGCAGGCTTGGAACAGGTCGATAAAAATAATATTGAGACAATGATCAACAGAAATGATAGATATTTACTCGTTTTTATTCTACGCGGAGCGATCATTAACGCATTCATAATTATTCTCCGATAATTGTCAATTGTTTGAACCGCAGATTACACAGATTACGCAGATAATGCAAATAATTATTGTGAGCACAGAGCTCTTGGCGCTGAACGCCGGGTGATCAAATATAAAGACCCTGAAAGGGTCGAAGTACAGTATAACGGGTCACCCACGCTAAACTAACAACCCCGACGGGGTTGAAGAAACCTGACAAAAAAATGATATCCGACCTGCTTCGCCAAGGCTTCGCAGGTTAAAAACAAGGATCTCCTGCGCTCCGAAACATCGGAGCTTCGAAGATTAAAAACACCGATATGTGATTTACGACGTAAATATTCACTTCAAAAATCAAAAATCGTTAATCCTTGTTCAATATTCATATGGGTGTCACGCTGAGGCGGCACCGAATATCTTATCTGTTATTTGTCAATCGGTGAAACCTGTTCCCGTTCACAAATAGTCTTGGAATTTAAACGGTATATCGTAAATTCTGTTCATGAAAAATAGAAACAGAGACCTGACAAAAGGGCCCATTTTAAAACAACTGGCTACGCTGACCATTCCCATGCTGTTCGGGATGATCGGCATGGTGATCTTTAACCTGGCGGATACCTTTTTTATCGGGAAACTGGGCGTGACGGAACTTGCCGCGATCAGTTTCACCTTTCCGGTGATCATGTTCGTGAACAGCTTATCGCAAGGCATCGGCATCGGAACCTCATCGATGGTCTCGCGGAACATTCGGATCGCGGACCGGCAGACCATCAAAATGATGACAGGCCGCACCTTGCTGCTGGGATTATTGGTGGTACTGGTCTTTGTGATCGCCGGTCTGTTTACCATCCGGCCTCTGTTCAGCGCTCTGGGTGCAAAGGGGGAGATCCTGGGTTTCGTGGAAGATTATATGAAGATCTGGTACATCGGCGTGCCCTTTGTCGTTATTCCCATGATCGGCAATAACATCGTCCGGGCAACGGGAGATACCTTTACGCCGGGCATGCTCATGCTGACCTCCGCTGTCATCAATATTATTCTGGACCCGCTGCTGATCTTCGGTATCGGTCCCTTTCCGGCGATGGGCATCAAAGGCGCAGCGCTGGGGACCGTGATCGCGCGCAGCGTGGGATTAGTGATCATCCTGATCATTCTGATCAAGCGGGAAAAACTGCTGACCGTGCATCTTGGTAAACTCAAGGAGATATGGGCTACCTGGAAACAGGTATTTTATGTTGCCGGACCGGCATCGCTGGCCTTGCTGATCACACCGGTCTCTATCGGCTTTATCACGCGTATCCTCGCCGGGTTCGGCAAGGAAGCGGTGGCCGCCTTCGGCGTGGCTTCCCGCGTGGAGATGTTCGCTTTAATGGTCGTGGTATCGCTGGGTACGGTAATGATCATCTTTATCGGCCAGAATATGAGCAAACAAAAATTCGGTCGTATCTTTACGGCCATGAAATACGGACTGGTCTTTTCCATGGTCTGGGGCGCTATGGTCTTTGCGGTGCTGCTGTTCTTTGGTAAACCCATTTCCGAGGTATTCACGAGCGATATCAAGGTCTCGGCCATCGCCGCAAGTTATTTCCTGATCGTGGGGAGCTCTTATGGGTTCCAGGGACTGGTCATTCTCAGCACAGCCTCGTTCAACGGGCTGAACAAGCCCTATCCTTCCGCGGTTTTCTCCCTGATCCGCATGCTGGTACTCTATGTGCCGATGGCCTGGATCGGCTCGAAATATTTTGGACTCAACGGTGTTTTCTGGGCGGGCTTTATTGCCAATATCATTGCCGGTGTTTTGTCGTTTGGATTTTTGTACAGGATGATTTGCCGGTTGGAAGGAAGTTGTCAGAAGCCGGAAGGCAGTAGTCAGAAGTCAGTAGACAAGATATAAGAGATGAGAGAAGAAAGTATGAGGGCGGGAGAGTACGAGAGTACGGAAATACGTAAGAAATGATAAACGCTCTTCGTCACATAATACTCAATCTGAATTTTACCATTTCTCGTATCAGCGACAGTGGCAATTCTTTGTCGTGTGGAAATCGCACAGTCCCTTCGGCCCAAGAGTAGTCTTTCAGTTTTTCCATAAAGGCCGAAATGGTCTCCGGCAGGGGATAGAATCCGATATGCTCCTTATGGGCGGCATACATCACCACGACCTTTTTCAGCTTGAACGCCGGAACACCGTAAGACATCACTTCCTCAGCTTCCGGAATGATCTCCTTAATACATTTACGCACCTGCTCAAGACGTTCCCGGACCGCAGGCGGATATGATAAAATGTAGTCTTGTATTTTGTTCATATTTATTTTACCCGTCACCCGTCACCTGTCACCCGTCACCTTTTAGGGTGTATTATAAAAGCCTTCAAACCAAGCCCAGTCTCGATCATTTGATATAAATTGATAATAAAAGATCTGCTGATCGTAATCTTTGATCAGGAAATCGTAAAAATAGAATTCGTCACAGCAGTCCATGCCGGGGGGATCGATCTCGCCCATCAAAAATAAGGTATCACCATCAATATGCCAGGATGCATCATGATGTAAGCCGCATGTCGACGATGCGATCACCTGGATCAATACGCCGGAATCCGTATCAAAAAAATGGATCGTATTACGGTTGTCCCAATAATAAGGGCTACTGTGAAAATCCGGGACATCACCTTGGTTATAAGTTTTGGCCGAAATATTATTGAATGGCTTTTCGCTTAGCATCCAATAACAGGAATCCGAAGCAACGTCAATATCCAGATGCTGATCATAATCAAATGTCAGCAATAAGGTATCCCGGTAAAAAGCATCCTGCATTTCAGAAAGATGGAGGGTGTAAAAGCGATCGCTTTCAAACGGTCCCACCCAAAATTGTGCATTGCGGTAACAGCGTTCCGTGCCGGGTGTGCCGTTATCGATAATGTTCAGGTAGAGCTCATTGCCGGCAAGACTATCCAGCACCTCGATGGATGTCGTATTGCAAAAACTTTCCATGCCACGGATCTCCAGCAGCAGGAAATTGCTTGCCTGACCACTGGCTCGCATGGAAATGGTCCGCACCTCGGGATAAATATCCCCGGTCACCTCGCCTGAAAGCAAAATGGTGGAATTCAACACCGTCGGATCCCGCTTGACAACGATGTAGTTTTCGCAGGCGCTTGCAAGGAGGGCAAAGATGATGAAAATGATGATGGGTTTTTTCATAGCACGATCATTTCCCGATTGCATATCTTTATAATTTAAACCAAGTGTAATTTGGGGGTTTTATGGAGGAAAGTCAAATATAATATCTATCTCCTCCTTTTCCGCCAACCGATGGATACGGAGGACAGGAACAGATTGCGAGGTTTTGCCCATTGAGCTACGAAGAATAGGTTTTCTTTTGATGTTCTTTTATATGGGGTCATCCATATTATCTATAAAGTTACCAATCAACTGTGCGTTTGCCTCTTCAATATCAAAATATTCAGGATCAAAATCAGGATCCATCCATTCTTTGTATTCTTGATGCATTTCATGTTCGGAATCCGAAATAGCTTCCAGAATATGATAGTAGCCCCATATGCCGCCGGAGTCTTCAGGCGGACAATTCATTTTACCTTTTATACAGAGAGGAAGAAGTAATTTCCCGTCAGCATCAAAGATTTTTTCCAGTTTAATCTCATGTTCCCAGCCATCACCAAAATCATATTCATATAGTATTCTGTCATTAGGTTTTTTAAGAAAATCCAATATTTTGAGTTTTTTATAATCAAGCATGTAGGAATCGTCCCAATCAATTAAATCTTCATCGTATTTAGGACAATATGCTTTCTCTCCAATTCTAAATTCATGCAAATGACAATCAATCCAACCCATTGTAAGCTGAATTGCATTATGTAAATTTTCCATTGGATCATCCGCATTGATCAGTATTCTTCGCCAGATTCTTGGTTTAGAATGTTTTAGTAAAATGTGGATTTGATATAGATTATTTTTCATAGAAGTATTCTCCTTTTATATCTAAAAATTCAATTTACTCTTTAATTGTTCGTAAAGGTTAAAAATAATGGGGCAAATTTCATACTGATTGAGGAAGAAAAACGATCTACTTGTGAAACCTGATTTATGTAAATGTGGATACGACCCACAGGTCTCGGGCCTGTCATTGTAAATACTACAAATTTTTCCATCAAGAAATTTGCATGGTATATCCTTGAAATAAAAGGCATTATTTTTCACATCACTTTTTTCAAGATATTTTTTCTCGAAAATTTCAATCGACATACCCAGCTGCGATGACAAGTTACGAATTTCATTTTGTGATACTGCCGGTTTCAAAGAATTACAACAGTTCCCACATTCTGTACAGTCAATTTTCTTCCTGATTGTCTCATATAGCTTATGGACAATTTGATCAATGTTTTCACTATCCATTCCCTTAAGAAAGGTTCTGAAACGCCAATTTTCATCTTCACGCTGTTTTGCGTAACGTTTAATTTTTTCTATGTTTAGTTCTAAGGGCATAATGATGTTTACCTCTATTTGAAAAATCACATTAATAATTGTTATCGATAATAAACGACAAATAATTATTTTTATCAATGACAGAATATTGAGCATCGGGATATTCTTTTGCAAATGCCGCCGGGATCTTTGTTTTTTTATTGCCCCATTTATAGACATATTACCTGCTTATTTCAAAAAAATTATGCCAACCGGTATAATACAACATGGTATAAAAATGTAAATTCCGTCAATATACTGACGCAATTAATGTAAATAACGTCAACGTACTGACGGAATTAACTAAATGATACTATATTGTTCTTGAACCCTTTCAGGGTTCCGGTGAAAGATGATGCCTGGAGTCCCATCGGGACGAAATCTTTGTAGATAAAGGATAATCAAACAAAAAAAGCTCCATGGGAGCGACACCTTATTTTGCCTATTGATATCAAGGGTGATACGATAATATACGATATGATACCATGGTAATACTTTTAGGAACGTTGCGCGCCGTTTAGACGCCCTTCGGATTGTTTAGAGGTTTAGGTGTTCAAAGGTCAACCCCTCGACCCTGCTCGGGGTTGATTTTAAGGAAGGGCTTTGTCCCCGGGGCTTCGCCCCGGGTTATTGCTTGGTTAAACCCCTTCAGCCTACGCTAAAGCTTCGGCTGACAGGCAATAAGCTCGGGGTTAATTGCGCTCTTTGTGTACTTTGTTTCTCCCAAAGGGATGCCTTTGGCATTAGCGATTTATTTGCCGTGAGCTTGTGAACCTTTGTGGGTGGCCAATGGAGTGCAGAGTGGGGAGTAGGGAGTGTGCAATAGCGGGACAAAAAATAATTTGATCACAGAGCAAAAGCCATCATGTACATCCTGTTATCCTGTCAAAATGAATCATGTCAGAGCATGCACATTCCCCTTGATTTTCACGGACTTCGTGGGTATTTTACACGGCTATTGACAGAATGACGTATTACGGAGAAAAAACACATGTACAAACCGGTCTCTTCCAAGGTGGATTTTGTAAAACTTGAGCATGAACAGCTGAAGTTCTGGAAAGATGGATCTATTTTTGATAAACGACGCGAACTGAACGCGAACGGCCCGCGCTGGTCCTTTCTGGACGGCCCGATCACGGCCAATAATCCCATGGGTGTGCATCATGCCTGGGGACGTACATTGAAAGACGTCTTCAACCGCTACCACAGCATGCTGGGTGAGAAAATGCGCTACCAGAATGGGTTCGACTGCCAGGGCCTCTGGGTCGAGGTGGAAGTGGAAAAGGAACTCGGGTTCAAGTCCAAGACCGATATTGAAACCTACGGCGTTGAAAAGTTCGTACAGGCCTGCAAGGATCGCGTGCATAAGTTCTCCGCTATTCAGACGGAACAAAGCAAACGCTTAGGCTACTGGATGGACTGGGACAATTCCTATTACACCATGAGCGATGAGAACAATTACACGATCTGGCATTTTCTGAAAAAATGCTACGATCGCGGCTTAATTTATAAAGGTCACGATGTGATGCCCTGGTGCCCGCGCTGCGGATCCGCCATGAGTGAACATGAGATCGCGACCGAAGGCTATAAAGAACTGACCCATAAAACGGTCTTTGTCAAATTTTATCTTAAAGATGATCCGACTGAAGCTCTGCTGGTTTGGACCACCACACCCTGGACGCTCGCTGCCAATACGGCTGCGGCAGTCAATGTCGATATGGACTACGTCAAGGTTAAGCAGAATGTCCGCCGTAGCCTTGGTGAAGGCGGAGACGAGGAATATTACTATCTTGCAAAAGAATTGACGAATATTCTCGTTGGTGATTACAAAGTGGTTGAAGAGCTCAAAGGTGCCGACCTTCTTGGCTTGAAGTACCACGGTCCTTTTGATGATCTGACGGCTCAGAAAGATGTGGATCATGTCGTCATCGCCTGGGACGAGGTCAGCGACAGCGACGGAACGGGGATCGTGCACATTGCACCGGGATGCGGTAAAGAGGATTTCCAGCTCTCCAAGGAGAACAATATTTCCGTGATCGCGCCCATTGATGAATTCGGTAATTATATTGACGGTTTCGATTATCTGGTCGGCAAGAATTCGCAGGAAGTCACACCGGAGATCTTTGAAAACCTCAAAGAAAAAAATATATGTTATAAGATCGATCAGATCACTCACCGTTACCCGACGTGTTGGCGTCACGGCACGGAACTGGTTTTCCGCCTGGTAGACGAATGGTTCATCTCGATGGATGAATTACGACCCGAAATGATGGCGGTGGTGGAACAGATCAACTGGATCCCCGGCTGGGGACATGATCGTGAGATGGACTGGCTGCGCAATATGGGCGACTGGATGATCTCCAAGAAGCGTTACTGGGGACTGAGTCTGCCGATCTGGGAATGCAAGGAATGCGGCAATTTCGAGGTCATCGGCGGCAAAGAAGAATTAAAGGAACGTTCGGTATCCGGCTATGAACAATTCGACGGCCATTCACCGCACAAACCCTATATCGACAAGGTCGGGATCAAGTGCTCCAAATGCGGCGCCGAGACCCTGCGCGTCCCCGATGTGGGCAATCCCTGGCTGGATGCCGGCATTGTGCCCTTCAGCACCATGCACTACATCACCGATCATGAATACTGGAAACAATGGTTCCCCGCAGCCTTCATTACCGAATCGCTGCCCGGACAGTTCCGCAACTGGTTCTACTCCTTGTTGGCCATGTCGACGGTCCTTGAAAACACGGCACCCTTCAAAACGGTCCTGGGTCATGCCCTGGTCCGTGATGAATACGGAAACGATATGCACAAAAGCGCCGGAAACTCCATTCCTTTTGAAGAAGCCGCGGACAAGATGGGTGCCGATGTGATGCGTTGGATGTATACCGCTCACAATCCCGAACACAACCTGAATTTCGGATACGGTCCCGCAGACGAACTGCGCAAGAAATTGCTCACGCTATGGAACATGTACTCATTTTATATTACTTACGCCGAGATCGATAATTATAATCCGACCGAACAAAGCGTCGATTACAAAGACCTCAACGAGTTGGACAAATGGGCCTTGGCAAAAGTGAATGCTTTTGTCAAAGAAGCCAATAAAGATTACAGTGAATTTCATGCCGAACGCTTGATGCGTAAGTTTGAAAAACTGCTGGATGAAATGTCGAATTGGTATGTCCGTCGATCCCGCCGCCGTTTTTGGAAAAGCGAGAACGACAGCGACAAACTGGGTGCATATTATACGCTTTACACCGTATTGCGTACGATCATTACGACCGTGGCTCCGATCCTGCCCTTTGTTTCCGAAGATATTTATCAGAACATGGTTCTCTCGGTCGATAAAGACGCTCCCGCATCGGTTCACCTGCAGGATTTCCCAACAGCCGACGAGAGCATGATCGATGAAGATCTCCTGAATAAGATCGACACCATCATCAAAGCCGTTGAAATGGGACGTTCCGCACGTAATAAAGCGAATATCAGAACCCGCCAACCATTGGCCAACATGTTATTCAAGACCAAGAACATAAAAGAAAAAGAATATATCAGAGAACAAGCCGATCAGATCAAAGAAGAGCTGAACATCAAAGCCGTGACTCTGGTCGACAGTATTGATAACTATGTTTCCTACGAAGCCAAACCGAATTTCGTTACGCTGGGCAAGAAGGTCGGCAAACAAATGCCGCTGATCGTCAAAGCGCTGAAAGAAATGGACGGTGCTCATGTGGCGGCACAGATCCAAAGCGGACAAGCTATATCCGTCGCCGGCATCAATATCAATGCCGACGATATCCAGATCACCGTCACAGAAAAAGAAGGCGTGGTCGCTGTTGAAGATAAAGGCTATGTTGCTATCCTGGATGTAACCCTCACAGAGGAACTAAAACAGGAAGGATTGGTTAGAGACCTGGTACGTCACATTCAAACATTGCGTAAAGAAGCCGATTTTAACGTGGATGACCGCATTGAATTGAATTTAGAAGCAAGCGATGAAGTCATGGCTGCCGTTGCAGTTTATCGCGAATACCTTGAAACAGAGACACTTGCAAGACTCCTTGAAAAACCTGCAAATGCCTACGAAGCAAGTAAAGAAATAAAAGTTGGAATTGAGAGAATAATTATTAATATTATTCGGGTGAAATAATCTTAAAGAGGAACTTAAAAATGCCGGATGTAAAAAGAAAAGGCCCCAAGCTGACTAAAGCGGAAAGGAACCATTTCCGGAAGATCATTCTTGAAAAACGAAGTGAAGCTCTTGCACAGATCGAAACAAAACGTGAATCATTTATAGATAGTTCACCGGGCAGTTCACAGCTGGATTCCAATTATGCCTATCATATGGCTGATGTTGGCACGGATGCACAAGAGCGCGAAAAAGCATTTATGCAATACGCGCGTGAAAACAAATTCCTGACTTTTCTGGAACAAGCATTGGAACGTTTGGATAATGATATTGATTACGGTTATTGCAAAGAATGCGGCGAACGCATTCCCGATGAACGCCTCGAAGAGGTTCCGCATACAACACATTGCGTGAAATGTAAATCGAAGATCGTCTAAAACGTAACGTGTGACGCGTAATTATTAAATAAATGTAGGGAACAGGCATGCCTGTTCCTTTTTTTATGCGTGTGAAAATTTTTATTCGTAGGGGATGAACATGTTCAGCCCTTTTCTTTTTGGTGGGAATTTTTTGATTATGGTACGTTTTATTGTCAGCTCGACCGGACCCTGATGAAGATCAGGGGTAGTGGAGAGATCTCAAATTACTCCCTATTTTATTATGTGTTTGAGATTTCTCCGCTCCTCCGTCAGCTGACGGATTCGGTCGAAATGACAGCGGAAATATTCGACTACTCCGTATACCAGCCGGAAGGTCATTGTTCAACCCCTCAACTTCGTTCGGGGTTGGGAATAGAAGGCAATCCCATGCCCCGGGGTTTCACCCCGGGTTAATGTGTGTTCAACCCTTCGTCCAGCTCAGGGTTATAGAAAACCCCGACGAATGGAGGGGTTTAACCCTCAATAACCCGGCATGAAATGCCGGGAACTTACCCACATAAGTTTCCAACCCCGAGCCTGTCGAGGGGTTGAACATACCGACCCCCGACCCCGATGCTTCGGAACGGGGTATCCGGGATGACGCGCTATTTTTCTTTTTGGTGATCTTTGTTCCTTCGCGGAAGATATTGCCGTGAGCTTATGAATCTTTGTGGTTGATAAAAGATGTGACTTTGTGCTCTCTGCGTCTTTGTGAGAGGTATTATTCTTCTTGTGCCTTTGTCTTCTTCGTGCCTCCGTGTGAAGCTTTTTAACTAAAAATTAAATTGTGCAAGTAGTTAATAAAAATTACATTTAACCGTCCGAAACGAACCCTAAAAACAGTGACAAATGAAACGGAAAATCCTATTCACTTTTGTGGTATTTATGATCGCGGCAAGCGCACTGGCCGGCTCGCAACGGATATATATTGCCGGTGATTTTCGGGAAGCCGTTGATTTTGATTCCGATCAAAGAAAAGAGGTCAGGGACGATAAGAATATCATGTTTTCTGACACTGTTTTTGCTGACCTCGATCTGGATGGTTTGACGGACCGCATCAGCTGTGTCAACGGACTTCAAATTGATTTCATGGTAGCGGATAGCACGTATCGCAGTGTAAAATTGTCGGACGAGAACGGAAAGATCGGCGTTTATGATCTGAACTCTGACGGCTTGCCGGATATTATTCAGCAGAATACCTTGTTCAGCCGATCACTTTTTTACGCCAATACGGCGATCAAAGCTTTAACGCCGGACATGATCCCGGTCCCGGAAGATACCAGGGCCTACTTTGCCTACAATAATTATTCCGACACAAGCGGGATCAATTATTATCCTTCTCTCGATAACAAGCATATAGCGTTTGAGATCGCGGACAAAGGGTTGTACCTGGTGCCCGAAGAGAATTGGTTCGGTACCGCAACATTGACCATCGCCTACGGAAAAAATAACTTAAGCGACACCGTTCATTGTCCCATTGTCGTGCTGGCGGTGAACGATGCGCCGGTCGTAAATCCACATATAAACACACTAACTATTCTTGAAGACCATGAGTTGGTTCTTTACAAAGATTCGCTGCTGACCCATGTCAGTGATGCCGATTCCGGCGATCATCTGACGATCACCATGCTCGATGATCGTAACGATCTGTTCGAGGAAGAAGATAGCTTTGTTTATCATCCCGGAGATAATTGGAACGGGTCGGACGATTTATTTTTTCTTGTCAGTGACGGACAGGCAAGTGATACGCTGGTTCAGCAGATCGCGGTAGAAGCGGTGAATGATGCGCCGCAGTGGACGCCAATAGCGCGTGCCGAATTTCCTGAAGACGAACTTTACCGCCTGCCTTTGACCTGGTTTGGCGAGCATGCGTCGGATGTGGAAACGCCCGACAGTCTTTTGCGCTTTCATGTTTATTCCGGATCTCATGTCATCATCTCCGCGGAAGGCGGCGCCATTACACTCTTTCCGGACAAGAACTGGTTTGGTGATGATGTCCTGACCCTGACGGTCAGCGACGGCGAATTGATCGATACGGCTTACTGGAATATTCGCATTACATCCGTCAACGATGCGCCCGAATTGGCTATGTTACCGGACACCCTTTTTAATGAAGACGAGTTATTATATATAAATCGCAACGAGTTGGAAAAATTCGCATATGATGTAGAAACTCCCTCCCGGGACCTGAAATGGCAGGTCACGAGATTGGGCAAGATCCGCGCATACTATAACGGAGAGCGTGTCCGTTTTACTGCTGCCCGGGATTGGTTTGGAACCGATTCACTTGAGCTGACCGTTAGTGACGGTGAGTTATCCACCAGCCGTATTTGGCGCGTGCATGTGCTACCGGTGAACGATGTGCCTGCATTTGTACCGAGAGTACCGCCGAGGATCTTTATGGAAGATGACACCCTGATCATTAAAAAAGAAAGTTTATATAAATTGGTGAAGGATGCCGAAACACGTTCACAGGATCTTGAATGGATGCTCTTTCCTTCCCTGGATATAAAGTACAGAGAAGGCGAAAAATCATATTATATCTATGCCGCCCCCAATTGGTTCGGCGAAACCTATATTCGTTTTTTGGTGAATGACGGTGAATTTTATGACTCATTAAAACAAAACCTGCGGGTGCTATCGGTCAATGATAAACCGGTCATTACCGATCTGCCGGCCGAGACATGGAACGAAGACGATACGCTTTCACTTGACCGCTCATATCTGGAAGGTTTTGCCAAAGACGTTGAAACCGAGACACAAGACCTGATGTGGACATTTATTAACGATCCCAATTTAAAAATAAAACAACGGTCCAATGCCATTACACTTATACCCGACCCGGATTGGAATGGTGACGCAAAAGTAGGATTGATCATCAATGATGGCGGTTTAATGGATACGGGTTATATGGATATTACCATTAAACCCGTCAACGATGCCCCCCGTTGGAAAGCATTACCCGATACAAGTATTAAAGAAGACAATTCAATGGTCCTTCCACTCGCCTATGTGAAACAATTTGTTTATGATCCCGACAAAGAGGATGAGATCAAATTGACCTACAAAGCCGGCGATCATTTTTATGTAGAAGACCAGAATGATACCCTGACCATTTGGCCGGGTGAAGATTGGTTCGGGAAAGAAAAAATTGAATTCACTGCTACGGATGGAAAAAAGAAAGTTAAACAAACCTGGACCATTTCGGTGTTAGCGGTAAATGATCCGCCCTATTTTACTATGGACCTGCCTGATTCGCTTTCATTTAGAGCTAACAGTTCCGATACGCTAATATTCAAAGACATTATTTATGATTTAGATAATAAGCTTGAAGATCTTGTTTGGGAGATCACCCCCGGTCGAATTGTCCGCTACATGTTCAATGAAGACATTGGCGGAATAATTTTCTTTACCGAGAATTATCGATTTGGCGAAGACGCCGTCACCATTCGTGTGACCGACGGTCATGATGTGATCCTGTTCTATATGCCCGTATATGTGCATCAGGTGGATCGTTTTCTCATGTCGAATCCGGAAAAACTGGAGTTGCTGCCGAATACGCCCAATCCTTTTAAGGATTATACCGACATCCGCTATAGTTTACCCGTCAGTGCACAAGTCAGTATCAAGATATACAATTTACTCGGTAAAGAGATCGATGAGCTGGTGAACGGATATCAGGATGCTCAAAATTACAGTATTCGCTGGTATGGCGAAACAGAATCCGGAATGCCGGCCCCCAGTGGGGTTTACCTTTGCCGTATGGTTGCCGTTGTCGATAGCGAGCCGGTGATCATCATGCGGAAGATGATGCTTGTTCGCTAAGGCGAACAAGGTAAAAGGTAAAAGTACAAAGGCAAAAGAATGTTCAACCCCCTCGGGGTTGATTATAAAGAAATGACAAAGCCTATATACTTGTTAAATCCCCCTGGGATTTTTTATATTATCCCAGAAATTTTGAGCAAAAAAAAGGCCTATTGGTAATTTTAGGGGGCTATTTGGCTAAAAAATGGTCGGTTAATTTGATTTTCATTTTGTCTTTTATACCGGCATGATTTCTAAGTTTAGTTTTCAGCTCTGTGAAGATTCCTTCGAGTGGATTTGTTGTGTTTGGGATGTTTAATTTAGCTTGAATTTGATAAGTAAAAAGATACGGTGTATTGACTCTCAAACTTCTATATGCACTTCGTAATCTCTTGTGTGTATAATGCCATTTACCCGTAACTGGATTAACGGTTTTTTCTTTTAAATAACTCTCCCATTTTTTGTGCCAATGATCAAGAGTAAATATCCAGGATTCTTTATCAATATATTTCAGTTGTAGGGATAACTCTCTTAATTCTCGACTCGCTTCTGCACGTGGATTTTGCGTTAAATATCGGCGTATGATCGCTTGTTGATGGAAGTGGCACATTTGGACAGGGATATCCTTAAACGCCTTAGATAAGCCCTTTCTGCCGTCACAGACGATGCCATTGATTAACCAACCCTGTAGTTTCAGCAGCAGTATGCCTTGTTTATAGCCTTTAACTGTTTCAGTTGTTACGTATTGCCAGTGTAGGTTTCTATTTCTATAATAATCTCGAAATACCATAACACCAAAGTTGCGTCTGAAGTAAGTTGTATCCATAATAATGACAGTTTCTTCAGGAGTAAAGTTGGGGGTGTATATTTGATGATCAGCTAACTTAGATCTGATTGTTTTAATACTTAAATGGTACTTATTTGAGAGCTGATTCAGACTTTGTTTACCGTCAAAATAATCACCAAACATCCTATCGGATAAATTCTTTTTCTGAATTAAAGAACGAAAGAATTGATGATGACAAACAGTGCATTTATAACTCTGTTTACCCTCTTTATTTCCATTCTTTTTGGTGCTAAATGAACCACATTTTGGACAGGATTTATTGCATTTTTTAACTTAATAAAATCAAAATCGCTGTATTATCCTAACATTCAATTATTTATAACGTTTTCAGCCTCATTTTTTACCATTAAGCCGAAAAAAAATAATATTTTAGTAAACCCTGAAAGGGTTAAACAAGTATATAGACATAACCCCCCAAAAGCTACAACCCTGAAAGGGTTGAACATGTGATATAATATAAGGGCTTAACATTCGAGCCCTGCTCTTTATTCTTGACCTTTAATCTTGCGGTGAAGATCATTTTTCGCTAGGTGAATATTAATTGACAATGATTTATATTCCACAATACATAAAGAGACGAAGCATTGCTTCGTCTCTTTATGTTGTCCATAGTTAATTGCCATTTAAATTGTCAATTCTCAATTGTCCTTTGTCAATTGTTTATCTTCCAAGTCTATATGAGATTTTCACCAAAAACACATTCTGCGGGATCTCATCGTTCAGTTCACGGATATTGTCCGGCAAGCTCAAAACATCATCGCTAGTTCCCAATTCGTTATTCAGAGACCAGACCAGAAAGAGAGTAGACCCCGGTTGATATTCCCAACGGAACACAAAGTTGGATTGAAAGGAAGCGTAGACGAAATCCGGGTTGTCGATCGTGTAGTCAATGGTCAGGTCGCGATCTTCATCAAAAGAATAGACATCATCCGCAAGCGTAATGTTGTCGGTAAAAAGATCGAAACGATCGTCAAAAACCGGATTATCTCCATCGGTCACAAGCTTGAACTGATCATATTTTCCGCTCATAAAGAAGGGGCGGGCACGATATTCCAGAGATAGGGTAGGTGAAATATTCCAGTTAAGTCCCAATTGCATACTTGTAGACTCACTGCGAAGCTGCGCGAGTATATAACGGGTATCGCCGTTATAATCAACATCGCTGACATATTGCAGACTGGTATGCTCTCTCTGCCAATCGGTGAAGAGGGTCATATTTATGAACTCGCTGATCTTCCAATGAACCTCGCATTCACCCCGGTTATAGTGATATAGGCCATCACGATTCAACCCGTTCAGGTAAAATACAAATCCGTTAAGATCTTTTGTATAATCACTTGCGACCCATAACCACTTATAATTGGCGGGAGGTATGCGCAGGCTTGGACCACCGCGTAATTCCGCTGTACTTAAAGCTTCAGAATTGAACTCAAGTCCAAATCCCGCCTGCATCAGATTTTTGAACTGGCTTTCTCCCTGAATATTAAGCCCTGAGTTCAAATGCTGTCCACCAAAATTCCAATTATTCCACTGTGATATATTGAGGTAAAATTCACGGAAAATAGAAAAGGGTTCGGTTTTTCGATAGCTGAACCAAACATTCTGGCTGATCCAGTCCGTTCGTCCGACAAAGCCGATATCGTTCAGCTCCAGTCCGGGTGATTTCCATTGAAATTTAAATGCCGACTGAAAAGTGCCGCTGAATTTACCTACTCTAAAGGAACCGCCATGGCCGGCAAGAGACGTACGAGTACTGTCATAAGTCACCCAATCGGCATCGGGTCGCTGGAAAAGGTGAGAAGAGGATTGTTGGGTTTCGGAAATAGCTTCCGTTGAGCCCTGAATATAAGATCCGATCGCACGGGCATCGATCTGCCAT
>JAIPIT010000061.1 GCA_021734505.1 Fidelibacterota bacterium
ACATACTAAACATCAAAAAACCCGTAAAGGCCGCATTGTTGGGGGATAGGGAATTATTTACCAGTTTTTTCATTTGATTGATATAGCTTTTATATTTTTTATAAAATTCATAACTGGGTTTCGGTTTGTAAACGATATCATCCAGTTCAAAGAACGCTATAGCATTTTTAGTCGTGGTTGGTTTTATAAAGATCTCTTTTTGAGGATAATAATAAACACCAAACACAGTTATTAGGGTCCACTTTGCCAGTTTAATTTGATCAAGTATTTCTACCATCATGTTAAAACCATTTTCCTGATTTCCATGAAGGAATTCATAGAGTGATGCGGCCAGGAAATCTTTTTGTCCAAATTCCATTGCTTCTACGTAATCGCGATATTTAGGTTTTTCAAACAAAGAGACCATGGACGATTTGGTCACCATAGCGATCATATCCTGAACGATCACTTCCGGTTTATCGAATTTCTCGGGTGAAAAATGTTCTTGAGCGAATTCGACCATTTTATTCATTTTATGTTTTTTGCCGATTTCTATCATTTCAGGGGAATTAAATCCCTCGGGATATCTTGCCAGAAATTCCTGTTCAGCTTGTTTTAATCTTTCAATATTCATTTTATTTCCTTTCAATCAACTTGACTCAAGTTCTCATAAATAAAGTACACCCTAATAACAAATTTGCATATAAAAACTTGACTCAAGTTTTTATATGCAAACGAAAAAAGGCAGTTACTTTGCAGCAACTGCCTTAAAATGAAATAAAAAGAGTTCTAATTTAATTTTTCATTTGTTTTGCGCAAACTTCAGCAGCCTTGATCAATGGATATGCTGCGGGAGATGCGGTCAACATTGGCTGTGTGCCGATCTGGGCTACCAGTAGATCGTTCAGGGTCATTCGTCCCTGGATGGCAAAGCCGATCACATTGATCAATTCACCACCGCTTTTGCCGCCGTAGACGGAACCGCCAAGAATTACACCGCTGCAACGCTGTACGATCAACTTTACGATCTGTTTGGATGTATCCGTCAATGAACCGGGATGACGATCAATACCGGCAAAAGTGCCAGTTACATAATCAAACTCTTCACTACGGGCTACTCCTTCTGTCAACCCTGCAACAGCATAGGACATATCGCCGATGCTGGTTGAATAGATACCGATCGTGCCGCGGAAAATATTCGTGGTTGACAGTTTGTAGAGGTTCAATGCTGCAACACGGGCTTCTGCACAAGCGGTTGAAGCCAGCATGATCTTGCTGATCTTACCGGTTGCGAAATCATGTTTTTCTGCGCAATCGCCCGCAGCATAAACATCTTTAACGGCTGTACGAAGATAACGGTCAACTTTAATAAATCCGGCTTCGTTAAGTTCTAAACCACTGTCTTTTGCCAATTTGGTATTGGGTTTGTATCCGATAGAAAGAATAACGGCGTCGGCTTCAAGTACAGTTCCGTCTCCAAGAAGAACAGAAGATACTTTATCATCACCTTTGATCTCTTTGACCATAGTGCTTGTAAGAACTTTAACGCCGCGTGCTTTAAGATCTTCTTCCGCAAAGTCTGAGAATTCGGGGTCAAAAGCGGTTCCCATAATTTTAGGAAGAACTTCTACCAAAGTAACATCAATGTCTTTTTTATTGAATTCGTCTGAGAATTCAACGCCAATAAAACCGGCGCCTACAACAACGATCTTTTTAAATTCACTCATTTTTTCGAGGACAGCATCAAGATAAACTTTGTTTTTTGGAACGGTGAAGACATTTTTTAGATCTTGTCCTATAATGGAAGCGGGGACAAAGGGAAGTGACCCGGTACCAAAGATCAGTTTTTCATAAGAAATTTCTTTGCCTGCTTTTGTTTTACAGGTTTTAGCATCCGTATCGACAGATATAACTTCATCGATGAGAATGTTAACGCCCAATTTTTCAAGTCCGGCGTCCGGAAGAATATTTTTATCAGTCGCACCTAAGGTACCAAAGATATACGGTATACCGCATGGGATCATGACCTTTTCTTCTTTGCGAATGATCGTAACATCTTTCCCGGGGAAATTTGATTTTGCCGTCATAGCTGCAACTAGGCCGGCGGCACTGCCACCAATAATCAATATGTCTGTTTTCATTTCTGACTCCTTTAGTAAAATAATTTTTTGAAAAAGAACATGAATATTAGCAAATGCCAATAATAAAACAAAGTAATTAAAAAAATATTTTTCAATTACCGCTAATCTTATAAATTGTGTATATTTACAAATCAATCTTGCTGAAAGGTGCGGAATTTTTAAAAAGAGGAAAAGAGTATGAAACGACTGATGAGCTTGATCGCGATCATGGGTTTACTGTTGTCTGTGGCATTTGCCGGAGAAATGGACAATTCAAAGCAGATCCCAACTCGCGATGAGATACAAGAACAGTATCGCTGGAATTTAGCGGATATTTACCCAACAACCGATGCTTGGGAAAAGGACTATGCTTATGTTGAAAGCAATATTGACCATCTCAAGAAATTCAAAGGTAAGCTGGGAAAATCTGCAAAAAATCTTGAAAAATGCTTAAGTGAATCTGAAGAACTTGAGCGAAAACTGGATATGTTATATGTATCCGCGCATCTTTTAAAAGACCAGGACACTAAGAATTCGACTAGTCAAGCACTTGCGAGTCGTATTGCTGCTTTAAATCAGCAGTTCTACCAGGAACGCGCTTTTTTATGGCCGGAAATCCAGGAAATACCTGCTAAAAAATTAAATCAATTTGTTGAAGCGTCAGAATATTTGGCGCAATATCGTCATGCATTTGATGATATGGTTCGCCAGAAAGAACATATTCTCTCAGAAAGGGAAGAAGAACTACTTTCTATGGCCGGTCAAATGGCAAGCGAATTCAGTGGAATACGTGAAGCCTTGACCCAGGCTGACATTGTGTTCCCACAAGTAAAAGATGAAGACGGAGATATAATAGAATTATCATATGGCCGTTACTACGCACTTCTGCAATCGAAAGATGCTGATGTTCGACGTGGTGCATTTAAAGGAATGTACGGAACCTTTGACAAATTTAAGAACACATCCGCCGCCACTTACCGCGGTTCTGTGAAAAAAGATATTTTTTATGCAACCGCCCGTGGGTATGACTCATGTATCGAAATGGCTCTTGACGGAGACAATGTCCCCGTTGAAGTCTATGATAACCTGATCGCAACGGTTCATGAATATATGGAACCTCTACATCGTTACATGAATCTTCGTAAAAAGATCATGGGTGTAGATGAATTACATCTTTATGATACCTCAGTTCCGATCACGGCAGAATCAGAAGTTAAATATACTTATGAAGAAGCTGTTGATATGATCATCAAAGCATTGGAAGTTATGGGACCTCAATATCAGGCAGATGCCAAAAAGGCACTTTCTTCACGCTGGGTAGATGTATATGAAACACGAAACAAACGTTCCGGTGCATATTCATGGGGTGCTTTTGATACACATCCTTATATGCTGATGAATTATAATGGAACCCGTAATGATATGTTCACGCTTATTCATGAACTTGGACATTCGCTTCATACGTACAACACAAATTCAACACAGCCATATCCGACAGCGAATTACTCACTGTTCGTTGCAGAGGTTGCATCAACCTTCAACGAAAATCTCCTGATGAACTATATGCTCAAAACGATGGATGACAAGAAAGAAAAACTTTCATTGCTTGATCAGTGGGCCGACAATTTACAAGGTACCCTTTATACTCAGGTTTTGTTCGCCGAATTTGAACGTGAAGCACATAGCTTGGCTGAACAGGGTATTCCTTTGACTGTTGAAACCCTGAGCGACACTTATATGAATATTCTCAAATCATATTATGAAGGTGTTCTCACAATTGATGATGAATATGCATTAACGTGGAGTCGTATTCCTCATTTTTTCCGTCAGTTCTATGTCTATAAATACGCAACCAGTATTTGTGCATCGACCGATCTAAGCAAGAAAGTCATTGATGGTGAAGAAGGTGCTCTTGATCGCTACATGAATTTTCTTCAAAGCGGTTCAAGTGATTATCCGATCGAATTGTTGAAAAATGCGGGTGTTGACATGTCTACACCTGAACCTATTGCAAGCACACTTCAATTGTTTAATGATATCGTTACGCAAATGGAAGAACTCGTCGGAGAATAAAAAAATCGGAAAAACCGAGTATTGATATTAAATTAATTCCTGCGGACTGGTTTCGCAGGAATTTTTTTATCTAAAACGAAAGGGATGGTATGAAAAAGTTTATGATGTTTCTACTGATCTTAGTAGTTGCTGTTTGTGTTTATGCTCAAGATGAAGTAGCAGATAAATGGACAAATAGTGGTCAGGGTGCTTTGCAATTTTCACAAGCATCATTTAGTAATTGGGCAGCGGGTGGCGTTAATGCCTTATCGCTAAATGCCTTTTTAACTTATTCTATCAATTACAAACATGAAAAATTATCCTGGGATAATAATCTGGATCTTGGCTATGGTTTCCAAATAAGTGATGGTGTAACTCAAAAAACAGATGATAAGATCGACCTTTCATCGACTTTCGCTTATGAAGCCGGTAAAAACTGGGCTTATACCGGTATGTTCAGCTTTAAAACACAAATAATGCCGGGTTATAGCGATACGGTTTTAATTTCGAATTTTATGGCACCTGCGTATATGTTGGTATCAGCAGGCATGACTTATAAACCCGGTGATATTTTTAAATTAACTGTCTCGCCCCTAACAGGCAAGATGACGGTCGTAGCAGATCAGGATCTGGCAGATCTGGGTGCTTTCGGCGTTGATACAGGCAAGAAATTTCGCGCTGAATTCGGCGGATTTATTAAAACGATCATTAAAAAAGAAATAATTGAGAACGTCCTGCTTCAAACAAAGCTGGAATTATTCGCTAATTATTTTGATAGTCCCCTGTATCTTGACGTGAACTGGGATCTTATGCTCTCCATGAAGATCAATAAATATTTGACTACAAATATCTCAACACAACTTATTTATGATCATGATGTAAATACAAATGTTCAATTCAAAGAAATGTTCACATTTGGACTTTCATTTGCTTTATAACAAAATGAGGATGTAATGCTTATTAAATCATTAAAGAATATTGACAAAAAACCGGTCAATATGGAAGGTGTGAAAAATGCTTTCCGGCAAGTGCCGATAGGCAAAGCGGATGAAAGCCCCAATCTTTCATTCCGAGTTTTTACTCTAGGACCAGGCGGACATACGCCTTATCATACCCATGAATCGGAGCATGTAAATTATTTTATTTCCGGTCAGGGGGCCATTCAAGATGAGAAGGGTGAATTGCATTCCGTGCAGGAAGGTGATTTCAGCTTGATCCTGCCACAGGAAAAACATCAGTACAAAAATATGTCCGACACGGAAGATCTGGTATTTATCTGTGCCGTTATGAAAGAATACGAGTAGATTGTTAAAGTCTTTAAGGATCTACTGTCAAAATAAAGCATAAACAATACATTGGTAGAGACCCCGCAATGCTGTGTCTTTTTGGATTGACTCAAAGTTAATTATTACGATTGAGTCAAAGTTAATTGTTATGATTGAGTCAAAGTTAATTATTATGATTGAGTCGTTATTAAGAAAACCTTAACATCTATTTTTCAATAAATTGTTTCAGTTCGCGAATTATTTCAAGTAAATTAGGCTTGAATTTTTTAAAAAAGGATGTCTCATGAAGCGTTTAAGTATTCTATTGTTTATTGGCATATTTTTATTGTCATGTGGAACCGTATCTCAAACGATCCAAAAAAAAGGGTCTGCGAATTTTAATAAAATGATGATGAAAGTAGATGCATTGGTCAAAGACGAAGCATTTGCACATGCACACTGGGGTGTAATGATCAAATCATTGGATAGCGATGACGTTTGGTACGCGCAAAATGAGGATAGGCTTTTTATGCCCGCGTCAAACAACAAAATACCCTCTACAGCAGCAGCACTGAAAGTTTTAGGTCCGGATTTTCGTTTTGAGACCCACGCTCTAACCAAAGGCCACGTGCAGGGCTCAGTACTTTCCGGTGATCTTGTTGTATGGAGTAATGGTGATCCAACTATGTACGAAAAGTATATGGAAGATTCCAAGGCGGTATTCCAGGCCTGGGCAGATACATTGAAAGCACAAGGTATCAATAAAATAGAAGGAAATATCATCGGTGATGATAATGCTTTTGATGATGTACATATCGGCGAAGGCTGGGCTTGGGATTACCAGCAAATATGGTATGCTGCACAATTCGGTGCTCTTCAATTCAATGAAAATTATGTGGATGTTAAAATTGTTCCACCCGCAACAGTAAATGGAATAGTCGAACTTATACCCAATATTCAAACCAGCTATTTTACCTTGATAAGTGATTTTGAAGTTTTAGATAATGGTGATAATTATATTAATCTTAATAGGAATTTCTATTCAAATGATATCATTTTTAGCGGTCAGCTTGTAGCCGGATCCGATCCATATGAGCTAACACCTTCCATAGATAATCCAACAAAATTCTATGTGCATGTTCTAAAAGAAACCCTGGAGGAGAATGGTATCACAGTAAGCGGAGAACCAATTGATTGCGATGAGATCCAGAATTGGGTTCATGCACCGTTAGATAAAAATTATCATGAACTTGCAAACAATTATTCGGTTCCACTTTCGGAGGTGGCAACCCGACTTCTGAAACGTAGTCAGAACATGTACGCTGAAACAATGCCGCGTGTACTTTCATGGTATGAAACCGGTCTAGGTTCAATTGAAACCGCTCGTGAGATCATGGATTCTGTCTTTGTTGAATTTGGTATTGAGCCGGGTTCCTGGGCATATGTTGATGGCTCGGGTTTAACGCGCTATGATTATATTTCGCCTCAAATACTGGTTAAGATCCTTGAAGGGATGTATCGGTCTGATCTGAAAAATGTCTGGATGGATGCGTTACCGATTTCGGGTGTTGACGGGACATTGAAGAACAGAATGAAAGGAACTTCGGCAGAAGCACGAGTTTATGCAAAAACGGGCACGATTGCCAATGTACGCGGACTTAGCGGTTATACTCAAACAGCATCAGGCG
Source organism: Fidelibacterota bacterium (assembly GCA_021734505.1). Lineage (GTDB taxonomy): Bacteria > Fidelibacterota > Fidelibacteria > Fidelibacterales > Fidelibacteraceae > M50B103. The sequence continues at coordinate 7,105 of JAIPIT010000061.1, forward strand.
AAAATATCGTCTTCTCGTTTTTAGTGAACGGACATCTCTTAAGCTCAAGTGAAACGGAGCGGATCACAGATTCGATACTGGAATTGATCTGCGAATATAAATAGTAATTGGTGACGAGTAACGAGTGACTGGAAAAGATTAAAGATAAAAGTAAAAAGATTAAAAAAAAGACGTGATTCATCGCGTCTTTTTTTATTTATATATTTAATTCGAAGGAAAATATTTTACCAGTTACCAGTTACCAGTTGATCATTTTGCCAAAGGTAATTTAACGGTAAAAATACTGCCTTTTTCATATTCACTGGAAACGATGATCTTACCATCATATTCGTCTATTATCTTTTTGAGAATAGTCATCCCCAGTCCGGTTCCACTGATCTTTCTGGTATAGGGATTCTTGGCACGGAAAAATTCTTCGAACAGGCGTTCGCTTTCTTCCGTAGTCATGCCTATACCGGTATCTTCCACCGTGATCGCTACAAATGTATCTTCGACAGAGGCTGTGATCCTGATCTTACCGGAGTCTTTATTGTACTTGATCGCATTGGAGATCAGGTTTGTATAAACCCGACGGATCTCTTCATGATCTGCTTCAATATAAAGGTTTTTATCAATACTTACTTCAAGCTGAAGTTTTCGTTTTTGAATATCACTTTCAAAGAATTCAATAGTATCACTTAACAGCTCTCCGGCATCCACGCGTTCGATCTCACGCCGGACTGTTCGGGCATCCATGCGGAAAATATTCAAAAGATCCTGAAGTAGTGCAAGCATCGCTTCACTGCGGTTCAGAGATCGCTTGAGATAATTATCGTACAACTCATTATTGTCACCCAGTTGTTTATCGATAATCATTTCCAGATAACCCTTAATAGCTCCCAGGGGGGCTTTCAGTTCGTGGGCGACCATATTGATGAACTCGGATTTAGATAGCTGAAGAGCTTTAATTTCACTTATATCGCGAAGGACTGAAACTACACCAAGTAATTTGCCATTATCATCAATAATAGGAGTGGAGTTAGCCATCACAACCAGTCGCGCAGGAGGATCAATAACGATCTCTTCTTTAATTGCACATTTATGTTCATTCTCATCGAGAACCATATCGATCTGTAATTGTAATTTGTGAGGGATAATATCAAAAATCTTCTCTCCCACAAGGATCTCGCGCTTTACATTGATCAATTTATGAAAACGCGGATTGGTAAAAATGATCTCTCGACGATTATTGGTGATAATCAGTCCGTCATCAATGGAGTTGATGACCGATCGGAGCCGTGATTGCTCTTCTGAAATAGCGATTAAATTCGAATTTTTTTCTTCTTTAAGACGACGTGCCTCCCGGATATACCATCTGCGTTCCGTTGCACGTAAAATGAGTCGCTCAAGTTTATCATGCTTGATAGGTATTTTTAGAAAATCATATCCACCCATGTGTGCTGAGCGCATGACAGCATCAATATCCGGATCATGATCCATCATGACACAAATCGCTTCCGGAAAGATCTTTAATATACGGGAAAGAACATCAATGCCATCCATATCGGGCAGTTTGGAAGAAATAAGATAAATATCATATTCTTTTAAAGATGCTTTTTTAATTCCAGATTTTGCATTTGTCTCAATATCAAGCGCATAAGGTTCTTTTACAACCTGACGGATGCTATCGATCACTCTGGGATCTGTTTCAATTAAAAGAATATTTGCGCCTGTCAGTAACATGCACAATAATATTGATATTTCTCTCGAAATAACAGCGTTATTTCTCTTTTTATCTGTCCTGTTATTAAGGGATAAATATGATAACTACCTTCTTTTTTGTTTTAAACGGCATTATATTTAAAGATTTAGTATTAGTGGAAACAAAAAGTGAACACGGTGCATCAAAACAAAGTGAAATTTCTTAAATACTTATGGGCTGTCTTGCTCATATTGGGAATTGCTTTTGCGGAGTCCGAACCTATAGAACTTCTGCATGCCGCTACGATGCAAAAAGTGACGGAGGATATTGCCGGGGGAAGGGATAAAGCTGAAAGCAGTTATCTGATGTTTGATAAAGAAGTTCACTTAAAACAAGGCGGCATCCATCTTTTTGCCGATCGAGTATACCAATACACAGATCTGGATCTTTTACGCTTGTTTGGTAATGTTCGTATTTATGATGATAGCGTGACCGTTGAATTTCAGGAAGGTGAATATAATACCGATACCAAAGATTTGAATGTAACAACACCACTGAATATACAATATGACGGTCGCCAATTTTCCGCGTTTTCATTGTACGGCAATTTGGATGATGATGTTTATCTTGCAAAAGGTAATGTGGAAATCAAGGACAGCATTTCCTACGCTTATGCCGATTCTCTTTTATTCGACCAGAAAAATGATCGTGCATGGCTTTACGGAGAAGCAATGATGAGCGATACGGTCAATCATATTACCATGCGAGGTGCAGAGCTGGAATATCGTCTTGATACGGATGAGTTTTTTGGACATAAAGATGCCTCAGTGTATGAGACATTAGATGATGGCAAAAAACGATTTGAAGTATTTGCCGGGAAAATGATCGGTAATATGGATGGGGGATGGCTGATCGCTACCGATAGTGTTTATGTTATTCAGGATTCGTCGGCAGCATGGTGCGATTCTTTATTCTATAATGACTCACTTCAAACAGTGGAATTTTATGGAAATGCTCATTTGCAGTATCAGCAAATTGACATGTATGCTCCAGAGATGCATCTGGACTTTTATCGTGAGCATCTTGGCAAATTGACAGCGCCTCATGAACCGCAAGTTACAATGAGCGAAAAAGGCTTTATTGGCGATGGGAAAGAAATATTGATCGAAAAAGTAAGTAATATGACCGGTAAAAACCTGCATTTGGAATTCAATCGTGATGATGAGCCCGAATGGATGGATATGGTCGGTATGGTCACTTCAGATTATCACGTTTTCAAGGATTCGGTCTACAAAGGTATGAATCACATGACTGCCGATACGGTTCATATTCTTTTTGACAAAGGTGATGTCAGTGATCTTTTTGCCATATTTGGGGTGGAAGGTCGTTTTGATCCCGATACATCTTATAAAGAAATGGATACATCGGTTACCTATTTTGGTAATGAAGCACATTACAGTATTAAAAAAGACAATATGTACATTTACCCATCATCTAAGATGAATTATGGGAATATTAAGTTAACTGCAGATACAATGAAGATCGACTGGAAAACAAATATCTTGTATGCAATGCCGGGCAAAGGAAAAAACCTTCCGGAATTCATCCAAAATAATGATGCCCCGGTTTATGGACGCTTATTTGAATATAATCTTGATACACAACGAGGCAGGATCACACGAGGAAAAACAAAGATCAAAGAAGGATATTATCAGGGCAGGACCGTGCTTAAAACTGAAGATGAACCGCTGTATGTCAAGAATGGGGTATTTTCGACCTGTGATCTGGATGAACCACACTTTTGTATTGAGGCCAAGCAAATGAAAGTTATTCCGGGCGATCGCGTTTTTGCCCAGGATCTTACTCTGAAAGTTATGGATATTCCACTGCTTTATATACCCAGTTTATTCGTTTCCATAGAAGAAGGGGCACGCAGAAGTGGCTGGATTATCCCCGGATTTGGAAATTATACTGGAACAGGAAGAGGTTGGGCTTTGGAAGGTAGTGGATATTATTGGGCGCCCAATGATTATTATGATGCAAGAATTCTAGTTGACTTTTATGATAATCTTGGGGTCAAAGCGGAATTACGCCAGCGTTATGCTTGGCGGGATCATATATCCGGTGGGCATTTAACACTTAAATATTGGAATAATTTTTTATCAACTACTCCCAAACAAGGTTATGAAATATCAGTTAACCACCCACAAAAGATTGGTCGAAATTCAAGTTTGAACATCAATGGAAGTTATACTAATGATGCAACCCGTTATTCTGAAGAATTAGTTAAAGATGAACGCCTTCAACAACAAATGGTCTCAAGAGCAACATTCACAACAAAACTCGGGCCTTTTAATACAAGTATCAATGCCTCACGTACTGAGGACTTGTTAACAGGAAGCACAACAACCTATTTCCCTCAATTTTCCTTATCAAAATCACGTTCAAGCTTATTTAAAAGGAAAAGCAATACGACGCCGGAGAAATGGTATCACAAGTTCACCTATAATATTTCTTCTTCTATGGCCAACAAAATGACACATACATGGAATGCTGTTGATTCACTTTATGATGATACACAAAAAAACAAATTGCAGACGACAGCAGGTGTTCAATACAGCAATAAACTTTTCGGTTTCCTGAATATTTCACCTTACATCAATTATTATCAAGACTGGACGACGATGTATAAAGCACCTGTCATGCAAAATGATTCGGCATTAGTGGATTCAACTGGGAAACTTGTTGT
>JAIPIT010000062.1 GCA_021734505.1 Fidelibacterota bacterium
GTCGTCCTTCATGCATTTTTCCTACCTTTTATTTAAAGATAAGTCTATTTCAAATGCAAAAAAATATTTATCATATTTATCTTCTTGATATACAAACAGTTACATGATATGCTCTTATCTTTAACCGGACACTAGTGATTCGGCATAAGTTATCAAAATTACCGATGGTATAAACAAAACCTACACCGGGAATCATCTTTCAACACAATTAATTAGATCGGGATCATCCGTTTCTTTGAATTATGGCGAAGCACATGACGCTGAATCCAGAAAAGATTTTATACATAAGATGAAAGTGATCTTAAAAGAATTAAGAGAGACAATAATAAATTTAAAACTGATAAGCAAAACAGGGCTTATCTCTGATATTGACTCCTGTGACCAAGTTATAAATGAAAACAATGAATTGATCTCAATATTTGTCAAGAGTATTCAAACTGCAAGGAAAAATGAGGGTAGTTAATTGACCAATCGACCAGCTGACCAACCGATCTATCGAATGGTCGAATGGTCGGTTGTTCTAATGCCTGCCCTTCGGAGCTCCGCAGAAGCGAAGTAGGGATCGTCAATCAGGGAGCGCTCAGAGCTTCGGCAGCAAGTATCTTTTTTACTTCTTCAATATCGATCTTCCTGCCGAGCACAGAAGATAGCGAACATACACTTTTATTCTTAATACCGCAGGGGACGATCCCGTCAAAATAGGAAAGATCGGTTGAAACGTTCAACGCGAATCCGTGATAAGAAACATCTTCTCTGATCCGCATGCCGATCGCACAGATCTTGGCATTGTCTACCCAAACACCCGGATGTTCAGGGTCAATATGTCCTGAAATACCATAATGATTCAAACTTTGAATAATAATTTTCTCAACCCATTCAACAAGTTTGCGGGGACTCGTTCCGGCGTCACTGAGCTTTATGATCGGATAACCGACCAGTTGTCCGGGCCCATGATAGGTCACATCACCGCCTCTGTCAACCTGTATAACTTTCACCTTTTGGGAATTTAGTTTTTCTGTATCCCAAATGATATTCCCTTCATTCGCATGACGCCCCAGTGTAAAGACATGAGGATGTTCAAGAAGCATAATGGTATCCGGGATCCTATTGTTAATTCTTGATGCATGAAGCTGAAGCTGTTCGTTAAAAGCTTCTTGATAAGATATTATTCCGTAATCTTTGATCCGTATTGATCTGTTCATACATTAAATTACGCAAACATTGCGTTTGGTCAACTTATTATTTAAACAATCGCAATTTATCACTATAATTAATTATTGTTTAAGCACCGCTTAATTGTTGATAATTCAATTCATTCGTTATAATTTCATGCGAAAATATAAAAAAATGACAGACTGGCATATTAATGGAAAAACCGAACATTACCATATTAATTGTTGACGATACCGTCGCCAACCTTCAGATCCTGACCAATATCGTTACTGCCGAAGGCTATAATATTCTGCTTGCGCAATCAGGTGAAGAGGCGCTTCGCGTGGCAAACGAATATCATCCGGATATTATTCTTCTTGATGTGATGATGTCTAAAATGGACGGTTTTGACGTGTGCCGCCAACTTAAGGCGAATCCTGCCACCAAACCCATCCCTGTCATTTTTGTAACGGCAAGGACAGACGTTGAAGCTGTTGAAAAGGGCTTCGATGTCGGGGGCGATGACTACGTATCAAAACCTTTTAACGACCGTGTGCTTTTAGCTCGTTTAAAAAACCACGTTGAACGTTATCAGCGTGAGCGCGAACTGGCTATAAACAGAGAGCGTTTGAACACAGCATTGGATGCTGCACAGATCGGATCCTTTGCGATCAAGTTGCCGGAAAAAACATGGATCCCGGATGTTCAGTTGATGCGTTTGTTCGGTATAACTTCGGAAGAATCCGAGTTCGACCTTAATAAATGGTATGAACATGTTATACCCGAGGATATGGAAAATGTTATCAAACGTATCAATGCCTGTTTGGCAACGGAAGCTTTCTGTAAATTTGAATTTCGAATCAGAGATCAAAAAGGTGGACTTAAATGGTTTCGCTGCTCAATGCAGGTAACAGAAACAAATGAAAAGGGTGAAACTCTGCTTGTTGTCGGAGTAAATGTCGATATTACCAAAGAGCACAGCATGCTTGACACGATCCGCCAACAGGAAGAAACCCTGGCCCAGTCAAGAAAACTTAAGGCCATGGGTCAGCTGACGGGTGGCATTGCTCATGATTTCAATAATATGTTGGCGACTATTCTCGGATTCGCAGAGTTGTTATCCGAAGACCTTAAAGATGATGAAGAACACAGTTACTATTGTAAAAATATTACGGATACTTGCGAAAGAGCAGCAACCCTGACAAATCAATTGCTGACCTTTTCACGAAAACAGGGCAAGTTGACCACTGCCATCGATCTTCACAATCTTGTGCTGAGATCGATCGATCTGCTTCAGCACTCACTCGGAAAAAAGATCAAGATCAAACATAAGCTTGAAGCCAAAGAGCACTTTATCATGGGTGAATTTGCACAGCTTCAGAACATACTTTTGAATATGGGATTCAATGCCCGTGATGCTATGCCGAACGGTGGTATTTTTGAACTGACGACCGAAAATATTGCCGTTTACGAAAAAGATCTTGCCCGTTTGCCCATAGATATTGAACCCGGCAACTATGTTACGCTTCACATTCGCGACACAGGACAGGGAATGGATAAACGTGTACTTGCTAAGATCTTCGAGCCATTTTTTACTACCAAAGATGCCGGAAAAGGGACCGGACTGGGTTTATCGACAGCTTACGGTACTATTAATGCCCATAATGGGGCCATTTATGCCGAAAGTACGCCCGGAGAAGGAACGGTTTTTCATATTTATTTTCCCGTATCGGCGCTTAAGCCCGAAAAAGAAGAGGCTGAAAGCGGAACCAGCGCCCGGAACAGCGTTCAGGGTGGTACGATCCTTGTTATTGACGATGAAGAAGCTATCCGGTTAATGTTATCCAAAACATTAAAATACGTTGGATATGATGTTTTGAATGCGGCGACGGGAAAAGAGGGTATCGGTCTTTATAAAAAGGAACAGAAAAATATTTCTGCTATTATTTTGGATGTTGTTCTTCCGGAAATGGATGGCGTACAGATCTATAAGGCGCTAAAGGAGATCAATCCCAATATACCCATTCTTGTTTCAAGTGGATTTGCAAGCAATAAACAGACCATTGAGCTCAGAGATATGGGAGTGGAAGGCTTTTTGAAAAAACCTTATCGTCAAAGCGAGCTCGTTGAAGCCGTTAACCGTGTTGTAGCTGAATCCGGAGAGTAACGTTGAAATCCTTATCTTCAGAAAAAATCATAATGAAAGAAGGTCGCCTGTCTCTTGTAGGGAATATTATCCTTTTCGGAATAAAACTTTGGGCGGGATTGGTCTCTGCCTCTGCCGCTTTGATCGCCGATGCCTGGCACACGCTTTCGGACTCTATTTCATCTCTGATCATTATCATTGCAGCAAAGGTCTCAGGTAAAAAACCCGATAATGAACACCCCTTCGGTCATGGGCGGGCTGAATTGATCGCGGCGCTGATCGTGGGCATCCTGTTGGTTTTGATCTCTGTAGATTTTCTGATAGAGGGTATCAACCGCTTGTCCGAACATACATCCGCAAATTATGGAACGATCGCTCTGGTGGTAACGGCTGTTTCGATCATTGTTAAAGAACTCATGGCACAATATGCGTTTTTCACCTATCGAAAGTGCGGGTGTCTATCTCTGAAAGCTGATGGCTGGCATCATCGCTCTGACGCTATTTCATCGCTGGTTATTCTTGTCGGTATTTTTATTGGAAAATATGCATGGTGGGCTGACGGCGTTCTAACGCTTATCGTTTCACTGATGATAGCATGGACCGCTTTTCATATTATTCGAGATGGGATCAAACCCCTGCTGGGTGAAGCGCCGGACAAAGAACTTCTTGAATACCTTTCCCTTCAATGTAACGGGTCGCTTGGGATGGAAACCAACGTTCACCATGTACATCTGCATCGTTACGGTGATCATGTTGAATTGACTTTTCATATCAAACTACCGGCCGATATGACACTAAAAGAAGCACATGATCGCATTACTGTTATTGAAAAAACGATCAGAGAAGAAAAAGATATCGAGGCGACCGTTCATATGGAGCCGATGTCGGTTGATGGTTGATGGTTGATAGTTGATGGTTGATAGTTGATGGTTGATAAAATGCGAATCAATCTGTCATCTCGAGCGAAGTCGAGAGATCTATTCATAAGATAAAGTAGATGAAACGCTTAACGTTTAGGGGTTTAGCAGTTTAATGTCTATAGCTTAATCGTTATCTTCTGGCTTGTTTACATCTGACTAAACTTCTCATCTTCTTATCCTCTCATCTTCTGCGCACTGCGTGATCGTTGAAGAGTTGATGGTTGATGGTTGATGGTTGATGATTGAAAATCGATAGGATCAATATGAAAGTTAAGTTTGATATGATCGGACTTTTTGTTTCCGATCTTAAGCTGATGGTGGAATTTTATCGTGATGTGGTCGGTATTGATATCGACTGGGACCGTAAAGGCCCTTACGCCGAATTCAAACATGAAGGCATTCGTTTTGCCATGTATGAGCGGAAAGAACTCCCGAAATTGCTTGGGAAAGAACCTTCCTATCCCGACGGAATTAATGGAAGTTTCGAACTGGCTTTGAATGTGGGCGTACCCGAAAATGTAGATAAAACATTTAAGCAAATGATATCTGCAGGGGCTGAATCCGTTTATGCTCCGCGTAACGAACCCTGGCACATGCGTTCCGCCATGGTCGCTGATCCCGAAGGGAACATGATCGAGATCGCTTCGGATTTTTGGGAGTGATGAGCAATATCAATTACATGACTCGCCATTAATTTATCACTCCCTTTTTATAATTATTTCATTAAGACCATCTTCTTTGTATCAACAAAATCCCCGATGATCAATCGATAAAAATAGATCCCCGAGCTAAATTCGGACGCATCCCAGTTTACGGTATGATGACCGGCAAATTGAAGATCGTTTACCAGGGTTTTTATCTTCTTACCTGTAATATCATAGATCAAGAGTTCAACATCGCTGTTTTCCGGCAATCGGTAATTGATCGCCGTAATTGGATTGAAAGGATTGGGGTAATTTTGGTCCAACGAAATGAATTCCGGTATACGGTCGCCAATGCCGCTTGACACCGGCACGGGTACCTCGGGATACATATAACTCAACACCGGATATCCGTCATTTACGCTTTGATTGATATTCCAAATACCTTCATCTTCATCGGTTTTCATAACCCAGCTTGCGTCGGTATAGGTTGACAGGTCTTTCATTTCAGCGGTTGTTTTTCCGCTTCCGCCCACTGACGTCGATTGACCGGTTGTCTGTTTATCCCAAAAAGAGTTGTTAACATTACAATCGCTATATTTATATCCTACCAAACCACCAATCCGGCCGAGTCCGCTTACGCTGCCGTTACAATAACCGGAGGATATTGATGACTGAGATAAATTTGCGACCAGCCCACCAACATACACCCTTCCGCTTACGGAGCCCGTGGCATAACTGTTACTCACTACAGACCCCCCTGCAGAACCTATCAGTCCGCCACACCTGTCTTCGGCATCAATCGAAGAGGTACTGAAACATTTGTTTATTGAAGATCTGCTAATGACACCTATAAGTCCCCCGGTAAAATCCTGACCGGCGATAGTGCCGTTCGATGAACTCCTTGTAAGTGTTGCATCGATAATATAGCCTGCCAGTCCGCCGACATGGTCCAGCCCATTTATTGTTCCTGAGACATGACAACTGTCAATAGTCGATTCTACCATATGTCCTGCCAGGCATCCAACTTTATTTGCACCTGAAACATCCGCATTTGTCATACATATTTTCTTAAGTTCGGCATTAAGAACATATCCAAACAATCCCGTATTGTCGGTATCACGGTCAAGATGTAATGCGTTGATGGTATTCCCCTGTCCGTTAAACGAACCGGTGAATGGGCGACTTAAATATGTGCCGTGATCATAGCCGATGGGTGACCAACCTTCAGTTCCAAAATAATTTGATATCTCGTAAGCATCAATATCTGCTGTTTGGATATAATGTTTATTCCAATAAGATGGGTTTTCGCTGACCCATTTCAATTGATATGTGTCACTGATCTGAAAGGGATCTTCCGGCGAGCCTTCTTGTCCAAAAACCGTAGTTTTTATAATGATGGAATTGCTGTAATCGGTATTACCCCCGTCGGTTTGGAACGCTCGAATGTAATAATACGTGTTTTCATCCAGACCGTTTGCCTCGCTTATTATATATCCGAGAGAATCCATAGTGCCGCCTTCGGTCTTTGAATCAATAATGGTTGGCGCGCCATTTATATTCCAACAAATCCCAAAGGAACTGACATCTCTATTAATCTTCTTATAGAGGATCTCTGATAAATTGTTAGATGTATTTTGAGCCCCATATATTTTGAGGTTTTCATCCTTTTGATCCAGGAAGTATAGATATCCATTGTTTTCATCTTCTCGAAAAGTCCAGACATTTGCCAGATCCCAATTTGCGTTAAGATAGGTTTCGGCGGATTTCATGTCAGCACTCGTCAGACCCGTACCGCCGGATGACGATGCTTGGCCGGATATATCAGTGTCCCAGAAACAATCATGAACAGCAGCAATATTACCGCTACTTATTAATCCTCCGGTATTTGCAGTTCCTGAAATCGCACCGGCACTGTAACATTGATAAACGGTGCCCGTATTCGAGCCAGACAGACCGCCCACATATTCTGCTCCCGTTACATCTGCAAGATTATAACATTGGTCAATAAATGACGCTATATTTTTTCCGGATATACCTCCAACATTATTAACACCGCTGACCGATCCATCGACAAAACATCTTTGAACAACCGAAGAATTATTTTGACCGATCAATCCGCCCACTTCATTATATCCGGATATGCCGGCATTGGTCAAGCCCAAACTTTGAATAACAGCTCCATTAGTGTAACCGAATAAACCGATCTGCTCTTCATCATCCCTTTGGATGTGTAAACTGTCGATAGTATATCCATTGCCATTATATACGCCTGAAAAAGGTGTCTCTTCATTTCCAATCGGAATAAAACCCGCTTCCGATGAGCTTGTTTCCGAAGCATTGATATGTGCGGTTTGCTGATAGTGCTTATCCCACGCATTCTGATTCATACTTAACCATAGCAAGTTTGCCAGTGTGCCAATTTTATAAGGATTCTCTTCGGTGCCATCTCCCAATGGAGACGATATGCCCATTCCAGCGGCTATATTGGTTTGCGTATATACCTGGCCGCTTTCAATGATCCCGTCGGTAAGATCAACTGTATAAGAGGTGACATAATAATAATAACCGTGTCCGATCTCACAATCGGTATCGGTATATGATTGAACAATATTATCTTCCGTTAAACTGCATTCAAAGATCAGTTCATAAGGCGCTTTCGGGTCATCTTGAGTACGATATAGCCTGTATCCTTCAAAACCGGGATCTGTTGAAGGATTGCTTCCCCATTCCAGATCAACTCCGTTTACAGCGGATGAAATTGTAAATGATCCCGGCGGTGGCGGGGCTAAAGTAATACCAGGATCACTGTCATAATTTTGTTTAGCCAGGTAAAAGGTCTTAACGATGGAATCTTTTCCGGTGTATACCCACATGTTCTTATAAATATCCATAGAGTCAGCATCATCCGAAATTGTTTCCGGATCTCTATATACCGGCGCTGTCGGAAGCGTAAGATCCACACTCTCTCCAGAGTATGCTTTATACCAATTCTCTCCGACCTCTTTTGCCTTTTCCCTTGATAGTCCGGACACCCCTTCACACAAAACGATCTTAACAGATTCTCCATGCGGAATATTATAGGGACCAAAGCTCATATAACTGTTTGTTCCGGCCGGATTTCCGATAACCGTGTATGGCGCCAGGCGATCAGCCAGTTCATGGCCGGCATAAACATCCTGAGGAGTATCCATATGCCCCAAGGCTTGATAATTATCATTTAAAAGTGTCCAGATCTGCTGATCATTACCGGCTCCGGGAACTTCATCACCAACGTACCATCCAAGACGGACTTTGCTTTTATCATTAGTAATATTATCCGAAGCCTGATCGCTGTGCAATACGGCTGTTCCCACAAACTGTGGACATCTGAGCCGTGCCTCACTCAATATAGCTTCATCGGGTAATACAGGAGCACCGATATTATCATAACTTAAGACAATATCCGCCGTTCGCGCCTGTCCCAGCCATGAGTAAAAATAGGGCAGATCCGGGTCATCATTCATAGGCGTATGGTGAACCCATTGATGAGCCCCCCATGACGCTTGTCTTAAATTTGATATGTTTTTTACTTCTTCTGATGTGCAGAACCTTGAGATCAATCCAAAGTAAAAATCGTGGATCGTCCCATCGAGTTCCAGGCTGTCATCGTCATCAATATTGCCGGTATTTTCAAAGATATATTCGATAATATTATAATTATCATGATCTTTACGGCTATACGCATGCGCTTTTCTCGTCATCGTTACGCCCATGCCGGTTCTTACAACATTTGTCACCATTCGATCGGCTGTGGATTCGGTTTCGCTGTGGTATTCGCTTATCACTTCATCTTCCGAAGTTTGCACCACACCATCCACGGTGATCGCAGGCATAGTATACCGCGCAGTCTGTACTAAACTTTGCGGAATGATCTGAGAATTATCTGCGGTTAATGCTAATTTAACAGACTTGTAATCTACCAATTCACCATCAGGCCCCGTAAAATCTTTACAGGCCATAAAGGGGCGGTCGACTACAAAATTATCCGTATTGGCATATTGGGCGGGCCAGCGCAAACCTTCATAGGAGCTTGTGTTGGGATTCCATGCCCGTTCAGCTCCCCATGCTTGAAAATGAGAATGCAATGAACCTACTTTGATCCAGGTTACGGTTTCAGGCGGGATGGCGGAAAATAGAAATCCTGTTATTATTAATAGGATGGCAGCATAACGATAGATGGTTTTCATAGAATTTCCGTTTAATTGTGTTAAATATTTTATCTCTTAACTGATCCGGTAAATGGATAGTTCTTATTATCAAAAAGCGAAGTCGTAAAATACGACCCCATGCAATCAATCGAATATTTTACCCATCCTGTGAAATGTTAAAAAATATATAGAATGATAAAGTTATATTTTGATATTAGCAAGAAAGATTTTGAAACGATTTATATCTTATTTATTCCCACGAACGTCTCGTATGAAAGACTTCATACGTTATTTTATCAGCTTCCGGAATGTTCAGGTTTGGAAATTTTGTTCTTAAATAGTCTGAGAACATATAATCAAGATGGGCATTTTTTTCGGGAGCAAAGCCCATGACCTGCTGCCAGGTGTCGGCGTCTTCCATACAGAAGTATATGAATAAATCTTTGCCGCCATATTTTTTCAAACACTCGTAGACATGCTTATATACGCTGATGCGAAGAGGTTTGAAATAGCGTTGCTTATTATCGTTGCCCCGGATCATCTCTCCGTTCAAAAGGTCTGTTTGGGGAAACTTGTTCTTTACTTTTTCTTCCATTTCAGGTGGAAAGCGCAAGCTTCCGATGGAGATCCAGGCGATACGTGAAACGTCGGCATATTTGAATAATGTCTTTATTAGCTCTTCGTAGTCTTTTTCCCAATCTCCCTCAATAAGCAGAGGATCAAAATGGAATCCCGTCATATATCCGGCTTTTTGAACTTTCTCCAATGAACGCATTCTGGTTTTCAGATCAGCGGCCCTGAATTCATGCTTCTGAATAATATTTTGCGGATTCAAAGACCATGAGATGACAGTGCGTCCCTTGTGCTCAATATCCAGAAGATGGCCCACTTTGTCGGATTTCGTTTTCAGCTCCAAGATCATATTTTTCTGTTCCGCTGCAAAACGGATCAGTTCGGGACCTGCCATGGCTACGTCGTCGATGGCCAGACTGTCGGCCAGTTCGCCGGTGCCTACCCGGAAAACACGATCGGGTTCTTCATCGATCCGTTCACGAATCATGTCTGTCAGATCGTCAAGGTTCGAGAAGACCGTGAGCAGCGGGTTGTTCAGATAGTATTGCAAAATACAGTAGGTGCAGTCAAAAGGACAGTTCGTCGCCTGATGCAGTGTCCAGTAATTGCAGCAAATGTAGGGTTCGGCAGTGCCGGGGCAGACTTTGAAATGCTGCCCTCTGGCCGGTGTGATAAATATGTTGTGCTTACCGCTTTTGGATTCTTTTTCATAAAGAGCCTGGCGCGCTTCTTCATTATCCGGAACGATCTCCGTTCTTGCATTGGGATATGCCTCGCAAAACCGTTTTGCCATGATGGAGTTCTCGGTTCCCGATGTAAGATAAATGATCATTTACTTGCTCAACCAGACATTTGCCTGTCCCACAACTTCCCTAAGCTGCTGGATCATCTCGCGCGCGCCATTGATCCCCCTACCCGCTTTGATGATCTTTTCCTGTTCGCCGGCCTGATCATATGAGATATGGATATACATTTTCTTATTGCCGGGATAACGCGCTATGATCTCTTTCAATATCTTCAACTTTGAGTCAAAGTTTTCATCATATTTGATCCTCAAATTGACTCCCCTGATCCTGCTTTCCCGAAGGTCTGTAAGAGGCGAGGCATGATTTAAAAAGATCGTGGGTTTCTGGTCCCGCTCTTTGTCAAATTTCAGGCTTCCTTCAATATATATTTTTGAGTCTTCGTGCAGAAGGTCTTTAAATTGTTCAAAAGCTTTGAATGCCAGAACCGTGAATTCGTGAGTAAGGGATTCAAACTGAAAACGCGCATATTGATTGTTCTTTTTATCGTAATTGATGGAGAATTGGGTTATCAGTCCCCCCACTCTCAATGATTCCGGTAAACGGCCGTCATCATCACTTAACATATATTCATTTGATACCGCTTCAAGCTCATCGCGAAAAGGTTCCAGGGGATGTCCGGTGAGATAGAATCCGATGAATTCCTTTTCTTTTTCAAGTTTGAATTGCTTTTTCCATTCGGGAATATCTTCAAGGTCCGGTTCATTCATCACGACCTGTCCGTTGCTTTCGCCGAAAAGACTCACCTGGGCGGCAAGTTTTTCATCCTGATACCGTTGTCCGTATTTTAATGCCATATCGATGGCTTTGAATTTTTGGCTGCGTGTGCCTTCAAGCGAATCCATGGCTCCGGCATAAACCAAGGCTTCAAAAGTTTTTCGGTTCATGGTGCGAAGATCCACTCTACTGGCAAGATCGAAAATACTTGTAAAAGGTCCTTCCTCATCGCGGGCACGTGCGATCTCTGAAGCGGCTTTTTCACCAATGCTTTTCAATGCCGACAATCCATAAGTTATCTTGCCGTCCAGCACGGAAAAATATGGTGTGCT
>JAIPIT010000063.1 GCA_021734505.1 Fidelibacterota bacterium
AACAATTTTTACCTGATAACAGAGCAATGCAAATTGGAGTCAACTATGAAAATATCTGATCTTTTTAATGGAACTTTTAACCAAAAAGTGTTACCTATGTTTTGAAGGTAAAGTGTTACCCATGTTTAGAAGGTACAGACAGATATATCTGTCCCCTACACTCTCCTTCTCCCCCTCAGTGCTCCCCCTCCAGCTTTTTCTTCCTGAAAAAGCAAAGAGTTCACCATGTGAACTCTTTTGCGGGATTGACGGGAGTCGAACCCGCAACTTCCGGCGTGACAGGCCGGTGCTCTAACCAGTTGAACTACAACCCCAATTATTAAGCCCGTTATTATACCACTAAACAAATAATTAGTCAATACAATTTTTTTTTGATTTTAATATTTTTTAATTAATCCTCTCCTTGAATCATGAATATCGAGCATTCGAACAATCGAAGTATATTGTTCAACCCTGCCAGCCTTCGTTGTAACTGCGGCTGGCAAGCTGGGGTTGAGAGGGTGATGTGGCTTTTCTTTCCCCGGGTTAAAACCCGGGGTTAGTGAAAAGAACACCTCATTAGCCTTGGGTTAAAACCCAAGCCCACCGATCACGGGATACGGGTTACGGGTCACAGGTCACAGGTCACAGATTACTGGTTACCGGTTACAGATTACGGGTTACCGGTCACTGGTCACCGATTACTGGTCACCGGTCACGTCTTCATTTTTCCTTTGCTTTTCTTGATGCATATTGTATTTTAATATGATACACACACAGGAGGAGACTAATGAACTACCAATTAGATTATCTTAAAACGATGCCAGAAGTTTTTGCTGACTCTTTACTCGGTGGGCTGGATCGTAAATTATTAAATGTAAAACGAAATGATGAGTGGATTAGCTATACTTATCAGGATGTCAATGACACGATCCAACGGATCGGGTTTGGCTTTCATGCCCTTGGATTAAAACAAAAGGACAGGGTCGGGATCCTATCGGAAAATCGACCGGAATGGAATATGACGGACTGGGCCTGTGCTCATTTTGGTATCACGTCGGTCCCGATATATCATACATGTATCCCCAAACAAATTGAATTCATTCTTGATCATGCTGAAGTGAAAGTCGTGATCGTTAGTTCAAAAGAACAAGCCGAAAAAGTCATTTCTATCAAAAGTGCTTTAAAGACACTGAAATATATGGTGTTATTAAACGACGAAAAATTCGATGACAAGTGGATCATCTCCTGGGAAGATCTTTTGAAAAAGGGCGATATTGCTAAAGCTGAATCGAAAACCTCCATGCAGGAAATAGCAGCTAAGATCAAACCGGAAGATCTCTGGAGTATTATCTATACATCCGGCACCTCCGGAGATCCCAAGGGTGTCATGATCTCGCAATTCAATATGGCGGCGAATGTTCAGCAATCACAAGCTGCACTTGGATTTCAAAAAGATAAAAAATGGTTGTCGTTCTTACCTCTCAGTCACAGCTTTGAACGCGTTACCTCTTTATTCAGTACCTGGATCGGTGCAGAAATATATTTTGCAGAAAGCATCGCAAAAGTTGCCGAAAACCTCAAAGAGGTGCAACCGCACTATATGACCACAGCTCCCCGCCTGCTTGAAAAAGTATACGCGGCCATCCAGGAGCAAGTCGCAATGGGATCACCCATAAAACAGAATATCTTCCAATGGGCACAAAATGTCGGCCATGATGTGGTCTCAAAATATCTTTCATTTGATAAAAAACCCAAAGGCCTGATCGCCACGCGTTATGCTTTAGCTAAAAAACTGGTCTTTCATAAGATCAGCAATATTTTCGGCGGTGAATTCATTCAATGTGTCAGTGGCGGCGCCCCCTTATCGGAAGAAGTCGGTGAATTCATCATGGCTGCCGGTATCAGTATCATTGAAGGGTACGGACTGACCGAAATGAGTCCGGTAACCCACGTGAACACCGTTGACCATATTAAATGGGGCACGGTCGGGAAAGCCCTTCCCGATGTTGTGACCAAGATCGCCGAAGACGGCGAGATCCTGCTAAATGGCCCGAATCGGATGGAAAAATATTATAATAATCCCGAAGAGACCGCGGAAGCCATTGATAAAGACGGTTGGTTCCATACCGGTGATATCGGTTTTGTTGATGAAGAAGGTTTCTTAAAAATAACAGATCGTAAGAAAAATATCATTGTTACGGCCGGCGGCAAGAATATTGCGCCCGCAGCTGTTGAACGTGAGATCTGTGCTTCTAAATTCGTTGATCAGGCTGTCGTCCTGGGTGATCGCAGAAAGTATCTTGTTGCTATTCTGGTACCGGCCGCGGATATTTTTGCAAAATGGGGTAAAATGCAGGATCCGCCAATTAAATTAGCCACCTATGAAGATGTTGTAAATTCCAAAGAAGTTGAAAAAATGATCAAGGAAGAGCTTGATGCCCATCAGCAGGATCTGGCACGCTACGAACAGATCAAGAATTTCTTTATTGCACCTCAGCCCTTTGCCATTGAAACCGGTGAACTGACGGCCAGTATGAAGATCAAGCGAAAACACATCATTGAAAAATACAGTAAAGAAATAGAAGAACTTTACAATAACTAATAGCCCAATACACAGGAGTCTATTATCAGCTATTCATTGAATTACATCAAAACCATGCCCGCGCTTTATGCGGATGCATTGGCCCAGGGGCCGGACAGAAAGCTCTACAATTATAAAGTCGGTGACGAGTGGAAAAGTCATACCTATCAGGAAGTCTATGATATGCTTCCCGATCTTGGCTTCGGCCTAAGATCTCTTGGAATTGAAGCCCAGGACAAAGTCGGGATCTTATCGGAAAATCGTCCCGAATGGTGCTTCTTCGATTGGACCTGCGCACATTTTAATTATGTTTCCGTACCTGTTTATCAAACCTCCATTCCCAAACAGATCGAGTATATTCTTAATCATTCCGAATGTAAAGTTGTGGTCGTCAGCAACGAAGAACAACTCAAAAAACTCATTCCCTTGAAAAGCAAGCTCAAGTCACTGAAATATGCTATCCTTCTTGAAGAAGTCAAGCATGAAGAAACATGGGTTATGACAATTGAAGACCTTAAAAAAGCCGGGAAAAAAGTCCGGAAAACTGCGAAAAAAAGTATGCAGGAGATCGCTGCAACAATTAAGCCGGAAAATTTGTGGAGTATTATTTATACCTCAGGTTCTACCGGTGATCCCAAAGGCGTACTTCTTACACACTTTAATGTTGCGGCAAATGTTCAGCAGACCCAAGATCATGAAAAGTTCAAAAGCAATAAGCGTTGGCTTTCTTTTTTACCTTTAAGTCATACCTTTGAGCGCGTTACCTCTCTCTTCAGTTTTTGGATCGGTGCAGAGATCTATTTTGCCGAAAGTATTGCAAAAGTACCCGACAACCTGAAAGAAGTAAAGCCTCATTTCATGACGACGGTTCCGCGCCTCCTGGAAAAAATATATTCCACGGTGATCGAACAGGTACTTGCCGGTCCTCAAGTAAAACAAGATATTTTCAATTGGGCACAGAAAGTCGGGCATAAGACGGCAGTCAAATATCTAAAAGACAATAAAACTCCTTTAGGCCCACTCGGGTTGCAATATGCCTTAGCCAAGCGCTTGGTGTTCAATAAAATTGCTGCTGTTTTCGGCGGTGAATTCAGTCGCTGTGTCAGCGGCGGCGCACCCCTTGCTCCTGAGATCGGAGAATTCTTTTTGATGGCCGGGATACGCGTTCTGGAGGGCTACGGTCTAACTGAAATGAGTCCCGTTACCCATGCAAACAGAAATGATCATTTAGTATTTGGAACCGTCGGAAAAGCCTTACCCGATGTTCAAACCGTCATTGCTCCGGATGGCGAGATCCTGTTAAAGGGGCCAAACCAGATGCAGGGCTATTATAAAGCCCCCGTGGAAACTGCAGAAGCCATCGATAAAGACGGCTGGTTCCACACGGGTGATATCGGTTTTATAGATGAAGATGGGAATCTGAAGATCACGGACCGGAAGAAAAACATCATCATTACGGCCGGTGGTAAAAATATCGCCCCTTCCGCCGTAGAAGCTGAAATTTGTTCATCCAAATTTATTGAACAGGCAATTGTCATCGGTGACCGTCGCCAGTATCTGGTCGCGATCCTCGTTCCATCATTGGAGATCTTTGCAAAATGGGGTAAAAAGCAAAATCCGCCCCTTGAATTTTTGACCTACGCGGATGTCGCCACCTCCAAGGATGTAGAAAAACTGATCAAAGATGAACTTGCTTCATCGCAGGAAAATCTTGCCCGCTATGAGCAAATTAAATACTTCTTTATTGCGCCTCAACCTTTTACCATCGAAACGGGTGAGTTGACCGCAAGCATGAAGATCAAAAGAAACGAGGTCATCAATAAATATGATCTTGAGGTCGAAGAACTTTATAAAAATTAAATAAATTCCAATTCACAGGAGAAATTATGAAACTGAGTTTGAACTATTTGGAAACTGTCCCTGATATGTTTGCATATTCATGCAAAAAATATGGAGATCTGGTTCGTTTCGGTGAAAAAAAAGAAGGTGGTTGGAAAACATTTACTTTTTCAGAGATCCGGGATATCGTTGAGAAGATCACTCTGGGACTAAATGCTTTAGGGTTAAAGCATGGAGACCGGTTTGCCATCCAATCGGAAAATTGCAAAGAATGGACCATGATGGATCTTGCTTGCGCTCACCTTGGGGTGGTAAGCGTTGCGATCTACCCTACTCTGCCGGCTAATCAAGTCCAGTATATTCTTGAGAACTCCGGAGCGATCGGTGTTTTTGTTTCAGATAAAACACAATTGGATAAGATAATAGAGATCAAAGAGAATCTCCCGGATTTCAAATATGTCATTTCTCTTGAAGAGGGCCTTGATGACGATTTGGTTATGTCCTACTCAACACTTCTGAAAAAAGGTGAAGAGGTTAAAGCTCAGGGCAAATTAAGCCTTGAATCTTTTGGCAAGAAGGTCAAAAAAGATGATCTCTGGACATTGATCTATACATCGGGAACCACGGGGAATCCCAAAGGTGTGATGCTCTCTCAGTTCAATATTTCTTCGAATGCGCAATCGGCTATGGAACGTATTAAAATTCCTTCAAATGTCCGTTTCCTTTCATTCCTCCCTCTAAGCCATTCCTTTGAACGAATAGTTTCTCACGGTTCGTATTATTGTGGCGCAGGTGTTTACTTTGCAGAAAGTTTAGACAAGATCGCGGATAACCTTAAAGAGGTCAAACCTCATTATATGTTCTCTGTACCGCGTATCTTTGAAAAAGTTTATGCTAAGATCCACAATGGTATAACAACAGCTTCACCATTGAAGAAAAAGATCTTTGCCTGGGCTAAGAAAGTCGGTGAAGAAACGGCAAGAAAATATCTGGTCAATGAAAAAAGACCTCGTGGAAAATACGGGATCTCTTATCCCATTGCCAAGGCTCTTGTCTTTAATAAGATCAACAAAGCGCTGGGCGGTGAATTTATTTATGCTGTTTCCGGTGGTGCACCTCTTGCGGAACATATCGGTTATTTCTTTTCTGCGGCAGGTATCAATATTCTGGAAGGTTTCGGGCTGACGGAAACGTCTCCCGTCACTCACCTGACCCCTCCGGGCAAGATCAAGTTCGGAAAGGTCGGATTGCCTATTCTTGATGTTGAATGTATGATCGCTCCGGATGGTGAATTGTTGATCCGCGGCCTCTGTGTCATGCAGGGTTATTACAAGAATCCCATTGAAACCAAAGAAGCTATCGATGAAAGCGGCTGGTTCCATACCGGTGATATCGGTCTTATTGACGAAGAAGGTTTCTTAAAGATCACAGACCGCAAGAAAAACATTATCGTGACAGCCGGTGGTAAGAATATCGCACCGGCGCCTATTGAAAATGTCATGCTGGAATCCAAATTCATTGAACAGGTTGTGATCGTGGGTGATCGTCGAAGATACCCTATCGCCTTGATCGTTCCTGCACGCGAAGAGCTTGAAACATGGGCACAAGAACGCGCAATTGTGTATTCAAATTACTTTGCTCTTCTGGGTAATCAGGAAGTCTATGCCTTGTTTGAAAGTGAACTTGAAGATTTTCAGATCCAACTTGCACGCTACGAAAAATCCAAGAAGATCCTGCTGATCGGTGAACCTTTCTCTATCGAGAATGAAGAACTGACACCCAGTTTGAAAGTTCGCCGCAAAAAAGTGGAAGAACATTACTCTAAACAGATCGAAGCTCTTTATGGCGTGGATGATGATCAGTAATCGGTAATCGGTGATCGGTGATCTGTAACCAGTGATCTGTAACCAGTGATCTGTAACCGGTGATCTGTAACCAGTGATCTGTAACCAGTGATCTGTAACCGGTGATCGGTAATCGGTGATCGGTGGAAATAGATGTAGGGGCTCGTCCCGAAATTTCGGGATGGGGCCCTTTTTTAAATGCAAAACAAAATGTCCGGTGAACATTTTGTTTTGCGATAATTTTATGTGGTATTGCACAGGATTTCCATGAAAACTATCGTCACAAAATTCTAAAGAATTTTGTGACTTTTTTGCATTTTAACTTTTTTTATTTTATACTTTTCATTTTTATTCTCGTATATTCTTCCAGTACTAATCAGAACCCTTAAAAGAACAGGAGAAAACCATGAATATTGGGTCACTTGCAGGTAAAGTATGGAAAAAACTAGATAAAGACGGCGCGATGACAGCAAGCGCATTGGCCAAAGCACTAGACGTGAAGAACAACGATCTTATGATGGCTTTGGGTTGGTTGCTACGTGAAGATAAATTAGAAATGACCAAAATAGCCAATGGTACAAAATACTCTTTAAAGTAAATATATCACCCCGGAGGGTGAGCAATAATTCTCATGCATTTATCACCTCGACTTTGTAAGTTAAGGCATGGAAACACTTGCTCAAAAAAAAATACGTGCAACCCGGATCATTGCGGAACTCGAACAGATGTATCCCGAGGTTCGCTGCGAATTGGATCATGAAGATGCCTATCAGTTGTTAGTGGCTACGATCTTGTCAGCTCAATGCACCGATAAGCGCGTCAACATGGTCACTCCGGCTCTCTTTGAACGTTACCCCACGGTTAACGATATGGCGCAAGCAGATCAAAATGAATTGATCAGCTATATTCGTTCGACCGGATTTTTTAATAATAAATCCGCCAATATCCTTGCCTGTTGCCAAGATATTGTTCTGCGTTTTGGCGGAAAAGTACCCGGAACTCTTGAAGAATTAACTTCCCTGGCCGGTGTGGGTCGAAAAACGGCAAATGTCATCTTAAATCATATTTTCCATGTACCTGCCATCGTCGTGGATACGCATGTGGGTCGAATTTCCCGTCACCTTGGACTTACTCGTGAAAAAGATCCGACTAAAGTGGAATTTGCTTTAATGACACTATTACCGAAAGAAGCATGGATCCCGTGGAACCACCAACTCATCAAACATGGCCGAACTGTCTGTATTGCGCGCCGTCCCCGATGTGATCAATGCCAACTGCGCGCTCTATGTCCCGGCCCTTTTAACAATTGACCCTTCTTCGTCCGTCAGCCGGCGGATACGGAGGACAAGAAAAGGAAAATGGATCATCTACTCAAACATATTAAACCCAAAAGAATTTTCATATTATTGCTGATATTTTCTTTTCTGTTTGCCATGCCAACTCAACAGCTCACTCTGGGTAATGTCCATGTTTATTATGCTGAAAATGATAAAAAGATCGCAGAAATAAGTGCGAACATTGTCAATGAACAGCAAAAGCGTCTAAGCGAACAATATCAATTGGACGTAAAACCACTGCATATCTATATTGCCGATAATTCCGACACCTATAGACAATATTCCGGATCTTCATCTCCCGTTTGGAGTGTTGGTCTTGCCTCCGATGACCATATGTTGGTTAAAAGTCCTTCATTCTCTCGCCAAACGCTCAGAGAATATCAACAAACCCTCCTCCATGAGACTGTGCATCTGGCCGTTGATGGAATACCATTGCCGGTTTGGTTCAATGAGGGCTTTGCGCAATATGAGGCGGGGCAGTTCACCTTGCAAAAGCACGCATTAGTCAGTCGTGCAGTTTGGGGGAACGATCTGTTGAGTGTCCAAAAAATTGAATCATTAATGCAGATGACACAAGACAAGGCTGAAAGCGCTTACGCGCAAAGCGCGGCAATGTTTGACTATCTGATCGAATATTTTGGTGTGGGACTTGTGGGGAAATGCCTTGCCTATGCAAGAGAATATCAGGATTTCGATATAGGATTCAGGAATGCCTTTCTAATGAACCCGGCTAAATTTGAGCAAAATTGGAGAATGGCAGGCAGGAAGCAGTACTGGGTTTATATTCTCATCGATCAAAATAATTTCTTTTGGCTGCTTATCCCCATATTACTTATTTCAGGATTTTTTCTGACTAGAATAAGGCGAAATAAATTGCTGAAAAAATGGGAAACCGATGAAAATGAAGAATCGGCTTCTTGATTTTCTTATCTTTCTTCTGTCTTTTTAAGAATTTACATATTAGCTTAAACCCAACAAAAACTGAAGGGTGAAATGAATAAATTAAATCGAATTATATATATTTTGATCGCGATCTTCTCCATGCAAATGCTTCATGCCGGGCTGGCCCAACTTACAGGTAATATTGTAAACGGCCGTGGTGGTATTGAAAAATGTGATGATATCAAGGTTACGCTTGTGATCAATTCCGTTGAAACAGCAAGTACTTATACAGATGAGACAGGCGCATTTACATTTGATATAAGCGGAATTAGCCCCGGTCAAAGTGCTTCTCCGTCTGAATTTAAACTGGATCAGAATTATCCTAATCCTTTCAATGAAAATACAACATTGCCTTTCGAGATCAGTACGCCAAGTGAAGTTAAGTTGGAAATATTCGATCTTCGCGGGCATATGATCCGTTCTATCATTCACGATCATCGTTCTTCGGGATATTACTTTCCCCGCTGGGACGGGCGAACTTCCAATAATCAAATTTGTCCGCAAGGCATATATTTTTACGTATTAAGTGTTGCGGGGAAGACCGAGATCCGTAAAATGACCCTCATGAATTCATCTGTTTCCTCTTCTATTCTGCAAGGTGGGATCAGCGCATTTGCAAAGCAGGCCGGCGACCAGATCGTGGAACTGGTGATCGAAGACCGGGACATTGAAAACCGGACCGTAGCATATTCATACCCCACTTTACCTGCTTATTTGGATGCGGGATCCATTCCCGTACATGTCTACGCATTCATTAAAAATGACCTTGAACCAATTTTTGCCATGGAAGGCGAGGATGCATACGATACACTTGATATCTATTTTGAAAGACCCTTTACCTTAACATCCGATGATGTGGATATAGATTGGACCTTTACGCCTGACAGTTTGATTGCCGTTCATTACGATAATATTACTGAAAGTCCTGCTGTTCTAAAAGTCAATGAACCCGGTGAGAGTAAAAACAACTATGCAAGAGCCTACTTTAACATTGATGTTCGTCCGGTGATCTGGCCGGGACAACTTAGACGAGCTTATATCGGTGTTCCTTATTCCCGTACTATTCTTTTTGAAAATAATCAGGGTGATGTTCAACCTACACTTCAAAGTACATTGCCTGCACCATTTAGCTTCAGTGAAAACGTAATTCAAGGTACCGCCGTTAGCCGATCCGAGACCATGCTGAAATTTGATCTGGAAGACGATCGGGAGATCGCTGTCAGTGATTCGGCCTTGTTCCTTGTCAATGATTATGACAGCGTTACTTTCAATGATTATGTTCTAGATGTCCTGAAGGAATATCATCGGGACGGCCGTTATCCCTACAGCTGGGTCAGCGGTTATCACGGTGTTAGCAGGAATCTTTATTACAAAGGCACACGGATCGCAAAAGCAAATGCCGACAGTTCCCACAGTACTTACTGTAGCGGTGTGACTTTTGAGGTGTACTTTCGCAGTATGTCAAGATTAAATCAGGATCTTGGGTTTGGCGAGGACATTAATGGCATGAGTGCCTCAAATTTCAGCAGTTTTATTTCAATTTGGTTCGTTCAAAGTCTTAATGGTGACGGGCCCGGACTGGCACTTGAGGCTTATGGTCTTGGCGAGAAGATCGAAAAGATGAAAGATGTGCAAAAAGGTGATTTTGTTCAGATCTGGCGCACCAGCGGATCGGGTCATTCGGTCATCTTTATAAATTGGACGACCAATGCAAGCGGCGACACTACCGGAATGAGATACTGGTCCACACAAACAAGTACAAACGGTGTCAATTATAATACCGAGTACTTTGACGGTCTTGGCGGCAACATTGATAAAGCCATTACTTACTACAGTCGAGCATTCAAGCCTGAGGATTTTATTGATTTTTAACCGTAGTAAATATATACTTGACTCAAGTTTTTGAAAAAAACTTGAGTCAAGTTGCTAATATTTCCCTATTTTACGGGAACAAGTTGCTTATTAAAACGACTCATATTCATTGGAAGATAAAATAGTATAAAACATGAAACAAAAGTTCAGCACCTTACTTGCAATCCTGCTCTCAATGGCTATCCCCCTTATGGCTGCTCTTCCTACACAAATGTCAAATTTTGCTTCTCCCGCCTACTGGGGAATGGCCCATTCGGGTGGTGCCGTAGCTGATATTTCCAATGCATATTGGATAAATCCCGCACTTAACCCCTACAATTCTCTCTGGTCTGTAAATGTTAATGAAGCTTTCCTTCCCGGTACCGGAATATTTATTTCCGAGTTATCCGGCCACTATCGTTTTCGTCCGGGACATGTGATCTCGACGGGATTGAATTTTGAAAACTATGGTACTTTTGATCAGCGGGATATTGAAGGAACGCTTGAAGGAGAATTCACTGCAGCGCAATATCAGTATTTTATCGGCTACGGATATCGAATATCAGATCATTTTTCAGCGGGCGCTCAGATCGTTATTCAAGGCGATCGTATCAATGCCTCCCGGGAAACTTACTCCTATCTGCGATACGGACTTTCATATACTTTTGGCAAACGTGACAATATGCTTGCATTCAGCGGGACAACGAACGGACTGGATAATGCCTGGCGAGCGTCTTTTTCCCACGAATTGGAATTTCTTCCCTTGCGTATGAATATTGATTTCCGCTGGTATGGGGATGACTGGGATCCTACATTATTTTATAATAGTGAAAGCGGTGATTTTCTTTTTGATACTGTAAGCAGATATTTTGCTGAAAAATTTACATTTGGATTTTACATTAAAGCCGGTGAAAATCTCAGGATCTTGACCGGTATTGACCTCGCACGACTTAATCTTGCGTCTAACTCATTCGGATTGGATACCATTCTCAGTGGTATTTCACTTGGCGCACAATATAAGATCAATCAGCTTGAGATCAGCCTTGGTCTATACCATTATGCTAATTT
>JAIPIT010000064.1 GCA_021734505.1 Fidelibacterota bacterium
AAGACAATAGGAAAGCTCATCCGATATACCGTAGATTAAAAAGTCCGGGAAGACCAAGACCGGTAAGATTATAATGGACAATTTCAAGAACAATTTCTAATGACATAAATATAGGGAACAGGCACGCCTGTTCCTTTTTCCATATGAAAGAATTAATAGAATTTAAATTTTTCCGTAACTTGTTATTATATTTCCGGTAAGTTCAATGGTTCTTTGATCTTTTTTTGAGCGATCCATAAAGCAATAATGATCAAAAGCGTGCCTGCAATTACGTTCCATTGAAACACTTCATATCCCAAAATGACAGAAAGGATTATCGTTGCGGGAGGATGAGTGGAAATGATCAATCCGGTTTGAGTTGGTTCAATACGTTTAAGAATAGCAAAATAATTAAGATATACCATTCCACTGCTGAAGATACCCAAATAGGCAATACTTAACCATCCTTTCCAGGTAACGATACTGAGATCGGCTTGGATAAAGCGATGAACTCCCCATGGGGCGTATAAAACAGCTGCTCCTATAATCAACATGAATGCCAATTGTAAAGCACCATATTTATGAACGAAAGGTTTAGAAAATGCAGTATATATTGCCCAGCAGATCATAGCGATAAAGATCAGACCATCACCGAGCAGGATCCCCGAATTAAAGATCAGGATATTTTTACCCAATACGATCCCAACTCCAATAAAACTAAGAATCGATGCAATGACGATTTGCTTTGAGGCTATCTTGGCTTTACGGATGATATCAATAAAAATGATCACAATAGGTGTTAAAGCATAGATCATGGGTGGGTGACTGGGAACTGTAAATCGAAGAGCTTGTGCAAAGAGAATTTGGTTACAAAACATACCCATGAACATTAAAAAGAAGAGGATCTTGAAATCAGCCCATTCAAAACGTAATTTTGTTCTTTTGATCAGGATAATAGAGCCTAAAGCAAGGATCCCGATCAAATAGCGAAGAAATGAAATGACAAAGGGATCTATCTCCATGGCAGCTTGACGAGCCGCAATGTTCGTGAAAGCTATAAGTATAGCTTGAAAGAAAATCAATAAAAGCGTAAAACCCTTATGATCTTTCATAAATTATTTCCACCAGAACCACTCAAGACTTAGTCCCGCATAGAAGGCATTTCCATAGTAGAAATCCGATGAGGTATAAATACCCTCATACAGATAATAATTTATATTTTCACCGAATTTAACAGGAGTCGAAACATTTGCAGCGATAGTAAACGTTTTCACATGTGCTTTTATATCCAGATTGATCTTCCAGTCACCTACAAGACCACCCGCTTGATCCAGAGTGTAAGATAATGTTGAAGGATTGAATGAAACATCATCCGGGTCATCGTGAATGATATATTGCGCATTGATATCCCCGTCCAATAGCAAATTACCTTCAGCAAGATGCAGTTTGAATTTACTTCCGGCTGTCAGGATAGCTCTTTCGGGGTGATAATATCCTTCCATTATTGTATTGGTATGATGATAAGAGGCCTTTGTATACAGATCAGCTGATCTCATTTTAAAACGGTATTCTCCACTGGCTTTCAAACTATAAAAATCATTATTTAAAAGACTGCCCGCCGAAACCCTGACAAAGTCATAATTACCTTCAAAACCTGCTGATAGATAATGATGTTTTGAATCGAATTTTAATCCTGTTTTCAATCCCATGTACTGGTGGGCGGACTGTTGCAAGGCAATACGCGAAGAACGGGCATTTGTATAGGCGTGAATGTAAAAGGGGCCCGGGGTCAGGGCAAGTTCAAAAATGGGATGCACCGTGGTCGGCGATAGACGCAGAGAAAAATGACTCATCAGAATTTTTCCCTTATACCGGATACCCGGAAAAAAAAGCATCGCCGGGCCCTGCCGGTCTTCATTGATATAATACCAATAATGATATTTAGCATAAGCGGTCACAGATTTCCATGGATTATATTGTACACTGATAAATTCATGATGAACGTCATAAGTGCGTGAGGTATCATTATCAACCTGTTCAATAAGATTATAATCAATACTACCCAAAATACGGACTGACTCCAGTAGATTATAATCTACATTTAGTCCGTGGCTTCTTATCATATGATCAGTCGTCAGTGAATTGAGTTTAAGTCGTTGATCATTCGAGGTGTGATAGTATTCCATTGATCCTTTTTGATGTTTATAATGTAACACAACATCTGTGCGTTGTGTTGAATTAGTTCCTTTATAATTGACAAATTCCATGCTTGCACTCCAGCGATGAGGAAAAGAGTATGGAGTATATTTTACTACAATATCCCCAGAGAATCCAAAATAGTATCCATTGTTTTCGTCTATTGCCAATATCTGATCCCATTTCCCGTAAGTTGATGAGGAATCTTCATAATTGTGTTCAAATAGGGTTGCACCGGGTTTTAACCAGGAGGTAGGATACGATAATAACGCAACGCGTTGATCCGGATCAAAAACCGTATAGTGTCCCCATGCATCGGTATTCAATTCATAGGCACTCAGAAGAGTTATGAGCAGTAAAGCAAAGATCAGGATTCGTTTCATTTGTTTTTCTCCAGGTAATGGGGATATTGTTTACTTACGTAGCGCAAGATAAGTGTAATGAGAACTGAAAAACTGACCGTATTGGCAATCATATTAATAAGGTAAAAAGGAATACCGCCAATAACACTCGCAATAGTTTGTTCCAATGTGAAGCCCGAAGGGATAGTAAATGCCAGCGTTGTAATAATGTTATATATACTGGTTAAAAGTAATCCAGTAAGTCCAAAATAGAAAGCTGCCAGTATAGGTTTTGTTTTTAATAATTTTGGAATGAATAATCGAAATAATGATCCGGTTAAAGCGATCATGGCATAGGATAGAAGCTGTGCAATAAGAGTAGGTGGGAAGGCAAGACTGGATCCAAAAGGATTGGCGATACTAAAGATGGTTTCACCTATCAGGGCAACGAACAATCCACGTTTCCATCCGAGGAGTAATCCGGATAAAAAAGCAATGACAGTTATATACTCTAAGTTGGGTATATATGCGAAGGCATAGGCAAGTCCAAGGAAGAGAGCAAGAAAAATACCGGTTTCCGCGATCTTACGATTTTTTTTCAGTGTTTGTTTCGTTGTACTTTTCTGGGAGTTCATTCATATCCTTTTGTGATTTAAA
This sequence comes from Fidelibacterota bacterium, assembly GCA_021734505.1. Classification (GTDB taxonomy): domain Bacteria; phylum Fidelibacterota; class Fidelibacteria; order Fidelibacterales; family Fidelibacteraceae; genus M50B103. Next base: position 3,174 of record JAIPIT010000064.1, read on the forward strand.
AAGAGGTACGCGGAAATAGTTTTTAACAGAGGTCCAATCGCCATCATCCAACTCCTGATTGATCGCGGTTTTCATCATATCCATACGAGCATCAAGTTCATCAAGATAATGTATAAGTAATGCTTCAGGAAACACAGGCTTTTTTGGAGATTGATTTTCGTATTCACCCTGATGTGACAGTAAAATATGTTTGAGTTTTAAAGCGAGATCGGAAGGAAATTCCGGAATGGCAGTGATCGCTTTATCTACCATATTATATCCCATGACCACATGTCCCAGAAAATTACCCTCGTCAGTGTAAAGATTGTTCGGATATCCGCTCAGTTCGTCCAATTTGCCAATATCGTGCAGTAATATGCCGGTGATAACCAGTTCCTGATCCAGTTTATATTGCTTTGCGGCATGAATACCAAGATTGAGCATATAGACCATGTGCTCCAGAAAACCTCCCATCGTGGCATGATGCAGACGCAAAGAGGCAGGATGTTTCACTATTTTACTCCGATTATCAATGATTAACAACTTTAAAAGGGCTATTAGGTGAGGATTATTCAATTTATCTATACTTTTTTCGATAAATCGCCATAATTTCTCGGAATTCTTCTCTGATTGAGGTAAAACAAGCTCCCAGGAGAATCCTTTTGAGGAAAAATCTTCCTCATTGACCGGGACAATGCGTTTGATATTAAGTTGTCGATTTCCACGATATTCTTCTACTATTGCGCGAACACCAACGGGCGCACCGGTTTCGATCATCGGCTCAATTTCACCGGCATGTTCCCATATTTTGCCAATAATAGTACCGGAACGATCAGTTAGAATTACATCAAGATAGGGTTTCCCATCGCGGGTTAATCTCAAGTGTTTTTCCTTTAAAAGCAGATAGGCACGGACTTCCTGGTTCGCTTTGAAGCTCCGTATGGTCGATAGTGGTATGTTGTTTTTCATCTTCATCCCCCGATTAATATTCAAAATGTATAAAAAAAACTTTGCATTTAGAAGAAAGTATTTTAATTTCGCTCAAACTAAGCAAGCAAAAAGAAAATATCATAGGGAATAGTATGAATAAAACTACTATTGGGCGTCTGGTTTTAATAACATTGATTATGTCATTTAGCGTTTCGATGCTTTTTGCCGGTACTACGGGAAAAATTTCCGGCCGGGTGATCGACCAATCGACTGGAGATCCCCTGCCAGGATGTAATATTCTGGTAGATGGAACAATGCTGGGGGCAGCTTCGGATCTTGACGGAAATTATTACATTCTGAATATTCCTCCGGGAAACTACACCTTGCGATTCATGATGATCGGGTACGGGCAACTAAGGATGACTGATGTCAATGTTCAGGTCGATTTTACTACGAACATAGATGCATCTTTAAGTGTTGAAGTCATGAAAGGCCAGGAAGTCACTGTTGTTGCAGAACGCGCAATGATACAAAAAGACCTTACTTCAACAACTTCGGTTGTTGGAGCAGATGAAATGGCATCATTGCCGGTGACCGAAGTGGGAGACGTGCTTGCCATGCAGGCCGGTTATGTTGACGGTTCTCTGAGAGGCGGGCGGCGTGGTGAAGTTATGTACATGATCGATGGTGTTCCTATGACCGATTCCTATGACCGTTCTTCTACTGTGAATGTCAATACTTCCATGGTACAGGAACTGCAGGTTATCTCAGGTGCTTTTAATGCAGAGTATGGTCAGGCCATGTCCGGTATCGTTAATATTACCACAAAACAGGGCTCCGATGATTTTGGAGGTCATGTGGAAATGTATATTGGTGACCATATAAGCGGACATAATAATATCTTTCCGAGGGTCAATCGTGTTGAACCCTTTGGAATAAATAATATTGAATTGGGAATTCATGGTCCGATCATTAAAGGTAAACTATACTACTATTTGAATGCCCGGCATATTTATTATGACGGTTATAATAAAGGACAGAAACGCTATACCACAACAGCCTACGGTGAAGAAGTCGGTTTCAACGATGTTCAATTGACTGACTCCACTACGATGATAGGATCCGGTGAATGGGTCGATATGGGTTGGAACCGCAAGAATTATCTACAAGGTCAGTTGATCTATCGTATGAGCGATAAAGCTCGCATTTCCTATAATATGATCTATGAGAACTTACGTTCTCAGAGTTATGACCGTAACTGGATGTACAATCCCGACGGATTGGGAACGAGTAATAATATTGGTCAGACCCATATTGTGAAATATCAGCATCAACTTTCCCGGACAACATTTTTTGATCTTGCTTATAGCTATGGAAATAAATTATATAGAGGATATTATGATCATTTTGAGCTGACCGCTGCAGATACGAATTTGCTGGTTCATCCCGAAATGCAAAATACCTTCCCTTACCAGTTCCATATCGGTGGTACCCAAAATAGTTGGAACGAACGGAACAGTGGATACAATCTTGGTAAATTCACCATGACATCTCAACTGAATCCAACTCACCAATTAAAACTCGGTGCCGAATACAAACAAAATCATCTTGCATGGGAATCATGGGAATACCGTCCTGCTGCCAATGAAGAATCATTCAATTCGGATGAACCCTATATTACCCCCACGCGTCTTGCCGATACTACCGTTTATTCAAGCTCCTTTAAAGTAAGTCCGGTTGAATTTTCGGCTTTTATTCAGGATAAGATCGAATTAAAGGATTTTATTGTTAATGTGGGTGTGCGCATAGATTACTTTAATCCGAATTATGTTGTACTTGCCGATCCCAGTGACCCTGATATTTACAACCCGATCAAACCCGGTAATCGTTTCAATGATATCAATGGGAACGGAGTGCAAGATGCGGGTGAAGCATCAAAGAGCATTGAAGACAGACAAACATATTGGTATGTGGATGCCGATCCCAAATTTGCTGTTTCCCCGCGCGTCGGTTTCTCTTTTCCCATTTCCGAACAGGGCGTATTCCACTTTTCATATGGACAGTTCTTTCAAACACCCAATTACACGCTTTTATATTCAAATCCCAATTTCCAATTGGGCAGCGGAACCGGCCATCAGGGAACGATCGGTAATGCCGATCTTGAACCCGAAAAAACCATTGTCGGTGAAATTGGTCTGCAACAGCAGCTTAACAGTAATTTATCTGCTGACTTGACCGTCTATCTAAAGGATGTTCGTGATCTGACCGGTACCCGTGCAGATGTGATCGAAGTCTTTGGCGGCTCAAAATATTATTCCAAGATCGTGAACAGTGATTTTGCTGTGATCAAAGGTGTGACCTTTTCATTGAACCAACGCGACCCCAGCGGCTTTTATGCCGGTGCGGATTATACTTTCCAGATCGCGGAAGGGACGGCATCTGATCCTTACGCTTACATGAATGCCGTTTCCGGCGGGTCAGCTCCCGAAGTTCAATTGCTTTCCCTGTCATGGGATCAACGCCATACCGTCAATGTGGTCGGTGGCTATAATACACCTTTCTGGGGTTTTAATGCCGTTGCCAGTTATGGCAGCGGACTTCCTTATACGCCTCGTGCAAGCGAAGACATTACCTCACTGCTCGAGAATTCTGAAAACAAACCCGCTACATTCAATGTAAATCTTCAAGCTTTCTATCGTGCCCGGATCGGTTCTCTAAAACCGGAGTTCTATCTGCGAGTAACGAATCTATTTGACACGCTGAATGAAACGGGTGTCTATAATGATACCGGTCGTGCCGGCTTTACCGCTGATCAGGCAAGGATCGAGGCACTGAATGTTGCGACTCCGGTCAATACGATCGCAGAAATGTTCATTTCCCCCTATAATTACTCTGAGCCACGGCGCATAGAGATCGGTATGAGGATAAATCTATGAAAACAATTAAAAAACTGATCTTTAGTCTATTTATTGTGACGATTGCTTTCGCACAAAGCGGACCGGAATACCGGCGATCGGCTGTGCATAATGCCAACCTTGTACGAACAGTTTTCGGTAACTGGGGTGTGGTAGGGCAACCCAGCGGAGGAGGTCCTAGAGGAGCATGGCTGTATGATACCAATGGCTATATAGGAGATATCTCTCCTATAGTGGGCGCGGAAGTTAGCTATTATGACAGTGAATTGGATTCAAACCTGACATTTAATTCTGTTGTTGTTTGTCCGGTAAGTCGGCCCGCTTCAGGGCAAGAAGAATCTAATGCCGGCAAGCTTTGGACATTTGAACCCGTAGGCAGTTATTTGAATGCAATATCATCTACTATTGCCATGAGCACAAATCCCAGTTCATGGCCTTTATCCTGGCCTGATAAAAGCAATGATTCTGAAGACCCCGGTTGGACCGGGTCCTGGAACGGATACTTTGGAAAAAATATTTTTTCAGCCGATCAGGAAAGTTTTTATGTGATGGATGACAATAATGATGAAGAATATAATGAAAGAACAAATACAGCCGGTCGTTGGACGGGTTTTCCGGGTTATGAATTTAAACCCGATGCTACAGACCCCAGTCGTAATGGCTTGGGATTGGAAGTAAAAGTTCGTGGAATGCAGTGGCAACAGTTTTTAGCTTCTGATGTGATCTTTTGGCTATACGAAGTGACCAATACCAGCACCACAGATTACAGCAAAGTTGCTTTTGGTATGGTATGTGGAACTTATCTTGGTGTAACCGGAAATGATGATTCTCATGGTGAATATGATGATGATTGGTCATTTTTTGATGTAGAAAACGATATTACCTATACGGGTGATTTTGATGAAAGCTGTGCACGCAATCCCAAATGGCAAGGTCCTGTAGGTATGGTTGGATATGCTTTCCTTGAAAGCCCCGGCAATCAATATGATGGGATCGATAACGATGGGGATAATTCAATTGAGGTGTATCCCAATTTAAGTTTTTCCGCACCAAAATTTACAAAAGAAGATTTTGATCCGGTCATTTATAATATGGGTGATCAGGTTGTGGTTATTGATGAAGACTATAATCGTTCACTGGAAACCATCACATCCAACCCTCAAGTTATCCATACTCGTGGAGCAAGTATAACCATTATTCCCGGTGTAACCGAATTGGTCGAAGGGAATACGATTGATCAATTTTATAATGTCAATCAGAACGTTTATGACGGTATCGATAATGATCTGGATGGTTTGATCGATGAAAATTATATTTATCACTATCGTCAGATACGTATGAAACGGGAAGCCGATAAATATGATGTGGACCATGATGGAAATACGACTGAATTAATCAATGTGATCCTTTATGATAAATTGAATCCGGTAACACATATTGATTATATCAACAACCTTGGAATAGATGATCCTCTTATTGATGAACGACGAGACGATGGAATTGACAACAATGGTGACTGGGATGTAGATTACGATGATGTCGGTGCCGATGGCAGATATGGTACAAATGATATTGGTGAAGGTGATGGAATCCCGACAACCGGAGAACCGAATTTTGACGGGACCGATGTGGATGAATCAGATCAAATAGGCTTAAGTTCTTTCAATTACTTTACACCGTCAAATGAATATCCAATGAAAGATGATGATAAACTCTGGGATTGGTTAAAACCCGGTTACTTTGATCTGCCGACCAATATTCAAAACGGCGAACCTGTCGCCGGCGAAGACGGTGACTTTATTTACGGTTCGGGTTATTTTCCGTTGCGTGCGGGCGAAACACAACGTTTCTCATTGGCTTTGGTTTATGGTAATGATCTGAATGATCTTTATAAGAATCGTCAAACTGTGCAAAAGATCTACGACTACAATTATCGCTTTGCTTTTCCACCCGATAAACCAAAATTGAGTGCCGTACCGGGCGATGGGAAGATAACATTATATTGGGATAGATTAGCGGAAGATTCAATTGATCCTTTATCAAAAGAAAAAGATTTTGAAGGTTATAAGATCTATAAGGCAACTGATCCGAATTTTAATGAATCATATTCAATTACTGATGCAAATGGTGTTGTAACGGGATATAAAGCATTAACACAATTTGATCTAAAAAATAATATCAGCGGCCTATTCGAACCCACATCTGAAATGTTTCAGGAAACGGACGGATATTCAATAAATCTTGGCAGTAACACGGGTCTCCAGCATTCTTATGTCGATGAGGATGTTGTTAATGGAAAACGTTATTATTATGCACTTGTTTCATATGATAAAGGGGATGCAAGTGAAGAAATATTCCCATCGGAAAATACAAAATTCATTTCAATCCAACCCGATGGCACTGTGATCACAGATATAAATACCTGTATGGTTCGCCCCCAACCGGAAGTTGCGGGATATGATGGATTAAACAGTGATTTATCACTTTATCACAATGATGGACCGGCTACGGGTTCAATTTCTTATGAAGTGCTTGATGAAACAAAACTTACGGATCATACTTATCGTGTTACTTTCACGGATTCCAGATCAGATAGTATTGACAATAATGACAATGGACTCTTTGATGACGAAGATGAATACGAATATAGTTCCAAAACATCAAGTTATTCGGTAATGGATGTTACGGGTTATACCGAAACGATAGAATTAGATACCCTATTAGTTTATCTTGAAAATAAAAATCTGATCTATAACAGTATCTTGATCTCTAAATCCAATTTCCCCGATGATTATTTGGATTTAGATGAATTTATTATTGATACTCTAAAAGGGCAGATCAAACTCGTCAATTATGATGTGTATGATAGCGGGTATTTCACTTTAAATTATCAATATTATCCCGTTTATAAGAGTCCAAATATATTTGGATCGCCCTATTCAAGCGAAACAAAGGACTCCGACATATTTGACGGCATACAATTGGCCTTTGATAATGATTGGAGACTGGAACTGGATGAAACGTCAATTAATTGGAATAATACGGAAAATCGTACTATGGATATTACCATTGGTACTCTGGAATCTTCATTTGGAGCCGATACGATAACAGGAATCCCATATGCTGCGGATTACGAGATACATTTTACCGATTCGTCCGTAACCGGTTATATAACACCCGCAACTCTAATTGCAAACGTATATTCAACAATTCCCTCTTTTACAAGACCTCGACCGGTAAAGACCAATTTTTATCTCTACAATAAAACCGACGAGGAAATGGTACCATTTATTTTTGCCGGAGGTAAGGTGAACAGCGATGGTATCTATGAATTATCAAATGGTGCTGTACTCAGTACTTTCTTCTATTTGCCCGGTGATACGGATTCTTTAAATGCTAACTATTCATGGGTTATGAATATTATTAGTCAAAACACTGTAAGGCCTCGTTTCCATTCGGGAGATATTTTATCTTTTAATGTGAAAAAACCTTTCAGAAACGGTGATATGTTCGAGTTTACCACTGAAGCACCGGAAGTGGATTCCGATGTGGCAACGAACTCCCTGGATAATATACAGGTTGTCCCGAATCCCTATATTGTGGCAAATAATATGGAAGCACCTCTTCCGCCTGCTGTGACCTCAGGGCGAGGAGAGCGCCGTATCGAATTTAGAAAATTGCCTACAGATGCAAAGGTTTATATCTTTACATCCGCGGGTTCTTTAGTTAAAACCCTGAATCACGGTGGTGATATTCACAATGGCACATTGGCATGGGACCTGAAGACAAGTGAAAACCTGGATATTGCCTTTGGCGTTTACTTCTATGTAATAGAATCAAGCGCAGGTAAGAAATCCGGAAAGGTTGCGGTGATCAAATGACAAGGAATACGATCATGAAGAAATCAATCTTTACCTTATTGTTGATACTTGCCATTGGAAGCGGCC
>JAIPIT010000065.1 GCA_021734505.1 Fidelibacterota bacterium
AATCCGGGATAATGGGATCCATGACATGCATTTCGATATTAACACGCCAGAAGGTCATAAAATGGACAAAGTGCTTAAAGAAGGGTGTATTCCCCCCTTCGTCCGTTAAGGCCCAGGTCACCTCACAGCGTTTATTTTTGGGCACGGGTTTACCGTTAAGCTTTTTCAACACAAACACCGCCGGGACGACCGGTAATTTTGCACGGTTGGCCGCTACGAACAAGGCGGATGAAAAGGGTCTCAGCCAGGTGCCGTCGGTGGTCGTTTTTTCGGGTGAGAACCAGACGTTAAGTCCGCTCTGGATCACTTTGGACGTTGCATTGATATAGGTTTCGGACATCCCGCCTTTATCTCTATTGACAAAAACGGTTCCGCAAGCTTTTGCCACAGCACCGATAAATGGCCATTTGCCGATATCTTCCTTGGCAACAAAAGCCAGAGGTTTATATTTTAGCAGTCCTGCCAATTCCACATAACCCAAATGATTGCTGACCATCAGGAATCCGTTCTTTTTAGGGAATTTTTCATGACCGAACACTTTTACCCGGATACCCAGGACAAAACGCAGCATCCACCCGATCACCATTGTCATCTTATTATTGACATGGATGGAAAAGTCCCTGCCAAAAATGTTGAGAATGTAGAAAGATAAATACAGGGCGATCACCATGATCAATGTAAACGTAAAAAAGAATATTAATCGTATGCCGGCTAAAAGATATTTCATTTGCTTTCCGGTTGGGTTAATTGTCCCATAAAGAGGATAGCATGATCGTTTTTACTGCGAATAATGAACAAAAATGGATGGTCCGCTCTGAACTCAAGCGGTGCTTTGGGGCTGGGCGCCATGGAGGTTAATTTCATTACAACCGCCGTTGCCGCTGCTGCTTCGGTTTTTTCTTCATCCACATCGATAAATGCTTTATGTATAACGGAAGAGATCATGAGGTCTTTCCCGCCTGTCATATTGCTAAAATCTGCGTTAGCACTAAAGGCCAAAGGCATACCCATGCCGGAAAGAGCTTTTTTTAATTCATATTCGGTTTCCATCTTGAATTTGGGAAAATAGACCAAAACATCTTCATGTTTTTTATTCTTGTCATGAGCAATGATGTCTTGTGCGGAAAGTTCTTTATTGAGAGCGACAAGACCGTTATTTTCTTTAGGTAGCAGTATCAGCATGCTGTACTCATAACCTTCGTAGGGGATCTCAAGGATCGTATAATCCTTTGTTTGAGATACGGGATAATGCTCTCGCTGATACATCATATCCGTTCTGACAACCTTATTATCCAGACAATAAAAATTGTCTTCATTCGTTAATCTTTTATTGAATTTATTCGCCCATTCTGCATTGAAATAAACTGCATTTGTCAGGATCAATCGAGTTATATCATCGATCATACCCTCCGGAATGAGATCCTGTATTAGCCCTTCCGTCTTCTTCTCAACCCAATAATTGATCGTATCACGCGATGCTTCCGGACTATTGACAAAATCCATATTGCGAACTTCACTGTTATAATCTTTCTTTACCGTTTCCACGAAATAATTCTTCAGTTTGTATTGATCCTGGACCCAAATGGCATTTGCAATGTTCATTTTAAAGTCCTGACCCTTTTTCGAACTCAGCGAATCGATCATGGCACCGTATTCAGAATGAAAAAGATCGACCTGGGGACCGTAATGAAGTGTTGACTGCATTTGCTCAGCCGTTTCGCCGTTTGCACCGGCATAGGTCATGGCCAAAGCTGAAGAAATACTCAAGGGTGAATAAAAAGTATTTGAAAGTGATCCCGCACATAAAACATGATAGAGATCAAAGGAAAAATCATTGAGACCTTCAACGATTTGCTCCTGAGTGGGTAAGGTATTATTATCTTCCGGCGCTCCTGAACGAAGATTTTGCGTCGGTTGAACTTGCGCACAGGCTGAAAATAGAATAATGCCTAGTATGCTTAAAGCAAAGAGCATCTTTTTCATGGTGACTCCTTAAATAATGGTGTCTTTAAGATATTTGTCATCCTTTTCAGGATAGTCCGTCATAAAATGCAACCCCCTGCTTTCATTCCGTCGCATAGCGGAACGGACGATCAAATATGCTACGGCTGAGAGATTTCTTAGTTCCAATAGTTCCAGACTGACTCGCGTACGCCTATAATATTCTTCAATTTCTTCATAAAGTGTTGTCATGCGAGTTACGGCGCGATTCAATTGAACTTTGGAACGCACGATCCCGACATAATCCCACATAATGGTCTGTAATTCGTTGCGATTATTACGGATCAAACTCCATTCCTGTTCATTGGTCACATCGGTATCGTCCCATTCTGGAATGGTGACGTTATTCAGTATATTGCGTTTTTTTTCAATGACCCTTTTTGCCGCCCGATGTGCAAATACAAGTCCTTCAAGCAGACTGTTACTTGCCAAACGATTGGCTCCATGAACTCCTGTATGAGCCGCCTCACCTGATGCAAATAAATTGTGCATGGATGTCTGTCCATTTAGATTGGTCATCACCCCACCACAAACATAATGGGCCGCGGGAACAACCGGGATCCATTCTTGGGTGATATCAATTTTTAATTTTTCTTGGCAATGAGATGCAATATTCGGGAAATGTGCCAGCACCTTATTTGGATGTAAATGCGTCATATCAAGATAAGCACATGATTCACCACGAGATTTGCATTCGGCATCAATAGCCCGGGCAACGATATCTCTGGGAGCCAGTTCAAGACGTTCATCATAATTTTCCATAAAGCGTTCGCCATCGCCATTACGGAGAATACCTCCAAATCCACGACAAGCTTCAGAGATCAGGAAGGGTTCTGCGCCCGGCTCATAGAGGGCTGTAGGGTGAAATTGTATGAACTCCATATTTGCTATACGCACACCGGCACGATAAGCCATGGCGATACCATCTCCTGTTGCGATCTGTGGATTGGTAGTATGCAGATACACTCTGGATGCTCCCCCTGTGGCAAGCATGGTATAGTCGGCATGAAAGATGTGAACTTCTCCGCTTTTTTCATTCAGGACATAGGCTCCGAAACAAATATTAAATGCGGACTGCAAATTGGAAAGCACATGATGGTCCGTAATAAGTTCAACGGCCATATGATGCTCATAAATATGAATATTTGGGTGATCTTTAACCTTTTTAATTAGAATTTCCTGGATATTTCTACCTGTTTCATCGGCGACATGGAGGATGCGATGATGACTATGACCGCCTTCGCGGGCCAGATCGAAATTCCCGTCTTCTTTTGCATCAAATTTAACGCCCAGATCTATCAGTTCCTGAATTCTACGGGATGCTTCATTGACCAAAACATCAACTGCATCTTTATGACAAAGCCCGGCGCCGGCAATATGAGTATCCTTGGCATGATTTTCCGGATCGTCATCACCCATGATAACGGCAGCAACTCCACCTTGAGCCAAGATGGTATTTGTATTATCTAAAGAAGATTTTGTAATAAGACTCACTTCACCGAACTCAGCGACTTTCAGAGCAAAACTGAGACCGGCGATACCGGATCCGATGACAAGATAATCCGTTTTTATTTCAGACATAAAAATTTACCTGTGTTATAATCATTTCAGCGTAAAATTTAGGGATAAATGTTTAAGATGCAAAGAATTATGAATTATAGATGATGGATACACGCGTTTTGTGAATACAAACATGTCATCCCGGACGAGATCCGGGATCTCTTTGAATAATGAACAACCGAACAATTGAACATTCGAACAATCGAAATAAACTTGTTCAACCCCGCTAGGGTTGTTGTTGGGAAGGAATCTGAATCTATTATTGTTCGACCCCTTTGGGGTCTCTTTGAATATTTTTGAGAACCGGACTGTAACAGAGGCTCTGAAACCATGCTACTCCGCCAGCTGGCGGATTCGCCATGACGAACAAGTTCAGGATGACTATATATGTTTGTATTTTTTCATCTGTGAAATCTGCGCAATCTGTGGATGTCTTAACTCTTACTTATCACGTCTTACGAATTTCTTTTATCTTTTGCCTTTATTCTTTAATCTTGCGAAGCTCACTAATGCGCTTCAAACCAGTCCTTCCCAACTCCCACATCTACCTTGAGAGGTACGATAAGTTCGGCAGCGGATTCCATAATTACGGGAACATGTTCTTTCATTAGTTCAAGTTCGTCGGGATGGACTTCAAAGACCAGTTCATCATGGACTTGCAGGATCATTTTGGAACGTAATTTTTCTTTTTTCATCCAATCATGCATACGGATCATGGCGATCTTGATGATATCGGCGGCAGTCCCCTGTACCGGCATATTGATCGCGGCGCGTTTTGCCGCCTCTTGTAAGTTGCGGTTCTCGCTGTTGATATCCTGGATTGGACGCTTTCGTCCGAATGTTGTCGCAACAAAACCACGTTCTTTACATTCGGCAATGGTTTGATCCATGTATTCTTTAACACCTGTATAGCGCTCAAAATAAGCTTTGATAATAGCGCCAGCATCTCCGTGAGGTATATTTAATTCCTGAGAAATACGATGCGCACCGGCACCATACATGATACCGAAGTTGATCACTTTTGCCGTACGCCTCATATCGGGAGTCACATCTTTTTGCTTGATATTAAAAACCGTAGCGGCCGTATGTGTATGGATATCGGCATCTTGCTTAAATGCTTCCACTAAATTTGGATCCCGGGACAAATGCGCCATGATGCGTAACTCAACCTGCGAATAATCTGCAGAGAGAATATAATAATCCTTTTCCTGAGGACAAAATGCCTTACGTATTTCACGTCCCATTTCTGTTCTGATCGGAATATTCTGGAAATTCGGATTGGATGAAGATAAACGACCCGTCGCGGCAACGGTCTGGTTAAAAGAACCATGGACGCGATGCGTTTTAGGATTCACCAAAGCCGGCATAGCATCTACATAGGTGGAACGTAATTTAGTTAACATACGAAATTCAAGTATCTTTTCAGGCAAGGGATGCTCATTTTTTAATTTTTCAAGTACCGTTACATCGGTTGAATACCCGGTTTTGGTTTTTCTGGCGTGCGGTAAGGACAGTTTATCAAAAAGTATCTGTCCTAATTGTTTAGGGCTGTTTATATTGAAAACACCACCCGCTAAATCATAGATCTCTTCCATTGTACGCGTCATTTTTTGACCGATATGGCTGCTCATGTTCTTCAGAAATGGCAGGTCAAGGTAAACGCCATCCATTTCCATATCCTTAAGCACAGGGATCAGAGGCACTTCTATGTTTTCTAAAACCTGTAAAAGTGACGCTTCTTCAAGTTTCTTGCTAAAAACACCATATAGCTGAAAAGTAATATCCGCATCTTCAGCTGCATAAAATGTGATCTTATCCAGATCAACTTCAGACATGGGGATCTGCTGACTTTTCTTCTCGCCGATCAAATCGGTAATAGGCTGCATGCGATAATGCAAATAACGCTCAGACAGAAGATCCAGTTTATATGAATTATAATCGGGATTCAATAAATAGGCGGCCAGCATGGTATCAAAAAGCTTTCCGTTAACGATAGCGCCGTGTTGTTGCAGTACGATCATATCAAATTTGATGTGCTGACCGATCTTCATGATCTTTTCATTGGTAAGTACGGGCTTTAGGATATCAAGGTATTCGCTCGTATAAGGAATGTAGTAAGCCTCCCAGGGAGTAAAGGCAAAAGACAGTCCGACCAAAGGAGCCGTCACGGGATCAATCCCATCGGTTTCGGTATCCAGAGCAAAAACGGTTTGTTTTTTAAGTTTTCTGGCAAGTTCTTTAACTTTTTCAAGCGTATCACAGCAAACGTACTTCTGCTTCGTATTCTTCTCAACCGTTGACTGTCGACCGTCGACAATCTCCATTTCAATCGTGCCCTTCTTCTTTTCTTCTTCTCTCTTTCTCTCCGCTACTCCCTCTCCCGATTCCAGTCCTAGATCTCTGATAAATTTATACAGCTCAAGATCCTGAAGTTTTTCTTTCAATTCTTGTGTTTCGTACTCATGATTTACGACCATATCACGCCATTCTGTCTTCATGGGCACATTGACATCAATGGTAGCCAATTCGCGGCTTAGACGAGCCATATCGGCCCCTTCCAGCAGTTTCTCACGTTGTTTCTCGTTGGGAATATCACCTGCAGCTTCAAGAAGAGCATCCATTGAACCATATTTCTGCAAATACTTTACGGCTGTTTTCTCTCCGACACCTTTTATACCGGGAATATTATCCGAGCTATCGCCCATTAATCCCAAGAGATCAATAATATTTTCAGACGGTACACCCCATTTTTCTTCAACTCCGGCTTTATCGTAGATGGTCAATGGCCGTTTCCCGGTCGCGGGTGCATAAAGAAAAATATGATCATTGACCAATTGCATGAAGTCTTTGTCACCCGAGACCATGTAAGTATCAATATGGTCTGATTCCGCACGACGAGCCAGTGTCCCAATAATATCGTCGGCTTCAAAACCGGGTATTTCGATGATGGGAATATTCATGGCCAATAGAATATCTTTGATCCATTGGATCTGTGGACGCATTTCGAACGGCATTTTTTCTCTTGTTGCCTTATAGTCGGGATATTTTTTATGACGAAAGGTCTTTTCTTTGGAATCAAAAGCCACGGCAAGGTAATCCGGTGATTCGTCTTTTACGATCTTTAATAAAGCGTTTAAAAAGCCGTATGCAGCGGAGATATGACGTCCGTCCGAGGTAACCAGGGGATTGCGAATTAGGGCAAAATGCGCTCGGTAAGCGATAGCCATTCCATCGATAATAAATAATTTATTCATAGATTCTTTCATATTATATCATAAGCGTTTTGAATTTCGCATTTTTTCTGTATTTTTACAAGAACCTTTTGAAAAGAGGCATGTCATCCTGAACGAAGTGAAGGATCTATTCATGTTACGAAAAATACATAGGCGTTTAGAAGGTTAGAAGTTTAATGGTTTAGTGATTTAGAAGTTTAGGAGTTTAGGTCAACATGTCAACTTTTCAACACTTCAACTTTTCAACATTTCAACGTCTTCAAAAGAACTTATAGGGATTTCAATGAAATTTAAATTTACTATTATATTATGTCTAACAGCGATACTACTTCTCTTCTCATGCTCGGAAAAAACGATCCCCGATCCACCTGTTCTTTCCGACAAATGGATCACTGTTTATGATGCCGATGCCGAGGGTATTTCGCAGGCTTGGTTTGAAACATTTCCCGAAGCAAAATACGTAGGAAGCACCTGGGATGACTGGCAAATGAAAAACGCCAGATATCGCTGGCACAAACAACGTTTCCGCGCGGGTGAACTGGACAGTACATCTTGCTACTATTTAACTTGTAATACGGTGGCAAGTCCTTCACTTATCTGGTTGAATGGTACTTTGCTTGATCAAATAGATCATACAGAGATCTATGCTTTAGATATCACTCCCTATCTTCTTGAAAATGACTATAATGAGTTGGTGATCCGAAATGAATACCTTGAAGAATCTTTTGGTATTAATAAACTGAATATCGAAAAGAACATAGGCGATACCTGCATAATTGATATAAAGTTAGATTATCATTCTATGCCCTTGTATCATGAAAGTCCAGGCTATACTAATGATCTCATCATCTATGAAGCCTTTCCACGTCATTTGACTGGTGGTAACTTCACAGCTATGCAAAACATGACATCCCGCCTAAATCAGCTGGGCATTAACATGGTCTGGCTAATGCCAATTCACCCTATTGGTGATAGCCAAAAAGTGGGATCACATGGTTCACCTTATGCCGTTCGTGATTATTTTACCACTAATTCACGCTACGGTTCCTTGAGCCAATTTTCTTCATTACGATCCATGCTGCACCGCAACAACATTAAACTTATGCTTGATGCACCCATCACTTACTCGGCTGTGGACCATTCCTGGGTTAGAGATTATCCCACTTACTACCAAAAAGATGATCAAGACAACATGATCCAACCCCCGGGATATAAGAATAAAGATATATTTGCTTTTGATATGAGCAATTCTTCCTTAATCCGGCGCATGGAATCCTATCTTGATTTCTGGCTGGAACAAGGTGTTGATGCTTTTAGACTTAGCGGAAGTAAACATGTAGATGCTGAGGTATTTCAAGAATTCAGGGATCATTTTACCGATGCTGAAAAAGAACCTTTCTTACTATCGGATGGTACCCAAGCCGAGCATTTACTGTTTGGACTGGATGCCGTCAACGGCGATGCTTTATATGAAGCATTCCGGGACATATCAGACGGCACTGCCGATGCGAGCTTGATCGGGTCCACTCTTGCCGAGGAGATCAGAGCGTATCCTGAAGGCTCGAAAATATTGCATTATGCGGAAAATCATGAAACTCCCCGGGCAATGAGAAGCATGGGTGTTGACGATCATCATCTTGCCCTTTTTACAATCTTTTCTGCTCCCGGTATTCCCATGATCTATTGCGGTGAAGAACTCAATAATCCTCCCAAATTGAGTTTATCTGGTAAAACGGACGTCAATTGGTACAATATTCATTGGCCAACCTATAATTTGATCTCGAAATTATCCAAATTCCGTAAAGAATCGCCGATCCTGAGCCATGGCGATCTTCACCAGATCGCAGATACGAAGGCCATTGGAGGCTTCTCGCGCCGTTACCGGAACGAGACCTGGTTTGTTCTCATGAATTACAGCAATACCGAACAAAGCTATCAGATCGATGTAAAAACAACGGTATTTTCCGATGGTGTTTCCGGTGTTGTTCAGAACGGCAGAGTGAAGTTGAAAGCAAAGGGATATTGTATTGTTAAGTAACTGGTAACTGGTAACTGGTGACTGGAAACTGGTGACTGGTAACCAGCCTGTTCCTTACACTTCGCATCCCCTCTTCTCCTCTTCTTCCCCTTAAGTTTTTTAGCATAAAAAACAAACATCCGCAAAGCGGATGTTGAAAGCGGGTCCGTCTTCGTTAGACTTCGCCTATACTACGCCGGACTATTCCGCTGCCTTTGATGGAGTTATTTTCTGTCGTTCGCAAAATTCTCTATAATGCAAAAGATCCGTCGTGGTGACGGATCGTGGGCAGCGGGACTGACGAAACTCGAACTCATTACAAAATCTATCTTCTCTTGCGAGTTTTGTATGATTTTTATTGGTATTGTTATGAGCCGTTCAGGTAATGTTGTTAATAGTACTAAGCACTTTGCTACCGCCTAAAAAAATAAATTAGTTGATAAATATTAACTATATTTTTATTATCTTTTGAATGTAAAGAAATTACACAGGTAGGGATGAATTAATATTATATTTAGTTGAAAACAGGAAATTTTATTGGAGATAAAAAATGAAAAGAATACTGTTTATATTTATCCTGACTTCCTCCCTTCTCTTCGGAATAACAATAAATATCCCCGGTAATTATTCATCAATTCAAGAGGGAATTGTTGCATCAACAAATGGCGATACAGTCTTGGTTGCAAGTGGCGTTTATTACGAACAATTGAATTTCAATGGGAAAAATATAGTATTAACCAGTAACTACATATTCTCCAATGATACCTCAGATATTTCGAACACAATTATCGATGGGAACCAAGGTGGAACAGCTATTACTTTATCTAGTAATGAAGATTCAACTTCCGTTGTAAACGGATTCACAATTCAAAATAGCAATGCAGGAGCAATATTCCTTATTGATGCTGATCCAGTATTAGAAAATTTAGTAGTAGAAAACAATACGGGATATGAATATGGTGCAATATTTGTATATTATAATTCAAATCCTATTTTAAAAAACCTTATAATTAAAAACAATATTTCCACATGCGATTCAAGGTTAGCTTCACAAGTTGGTGGTGGTGGAATTTATATTAAAACAAATTGTAATCCAATTATTGAAGACTGTATAATATCAAACAATACCGCATCTCATGGTGGTGGAATTAGGATTGGCGATAATAGTAATGCCATAATAAATAATTGCACAATTAAAAATAATGAATCTCTTTATGATGGTGGTGGTATATATATCAGAGAAGCCTTACCAAAATTTAAAAATATATTAGTTGAAAATAATATAGCGGGGAGAGATGGAGGTGGATTATTTTGCAATCAATCTGAAAGTCAACTAATTAACTCACATTTTAAACTAAACTCGACCGGATATAATGGTGGTGGTATATATTTATGGGAATCAGAAATATATTTATCAGGTATTACACTAATTAATAATAATGCTGGCAATACGCGTTCTTGTTATGGAGGTGGAATATATTCTGATAGTTCTATTGTCAATTTTAATCCAGACACCTTATGCAATATTTATAATAATATGTCATATCATGCTGATGATATTTACTCCAACACGAGTATCGATGTTTATGTAGATACCTTTACCGTTCTTCATCCGACCGGCTATCAAATAAATCCATTAGAGAATTTTACTTTTTCAATAAACTGGGGGAAACAAGAACAAATAGCACAAGATCTTTATGTTTCACCGGAAGGAGATGATCAAAATGCCGGTACTACGATAAGCGACCCTTTAAAAACAATAGGTAAAGCGCTATACTTGGTAGATGCCGACAGTCTAAACCCAAGAACAATACATTTAATGGATGGCACTTATTCACCAACCACAAACAATGAAAGTTTACCAATACTTGGAATAGATTATGTAACAATATCAGGTGTTGATAGTCAACAAACTATTATTAATACAGAAGATAATGAATGTGCTTTTTGGTTAGAAAATATTAAAGATGTCTCTATTAAAAATATATTAGTTGAAAATAATATAGCGGGGAGAGATGGAGGTGGATTATTTTGCAATCAATCTGAAAGTCAACT
>JAIPIT010000066.1 GCA_021734505.1 Fidelibacterota bacterium
TCCGGCGAGCATTATTTGAAAAAACAAGGCTCTTCCACAGCTTGTCCGGAAAAAGATATCATCAACATTGCCATGCGTTCGCTGGGACTGGAAGACACTTCGCCTTTCGATCCGCAAAAACGCATTGTGGAATATGCCCTCAAGAATGAAGAAGGCCAGCTCAAACATTTGACAGTGAATAATTTTACCGATCTGTTATCCTCGAACGCACCGGCGCCCGGCGGTGGCTCTGTAGCTGCATTGAATGCGGCGCTGGCTGCGGGACTCTCTGCCATGGTCGCGAACCTGACCTTTGAGAACAAGAATTATAAGGACGTCCGTGAGCCCATGGAAAAAGCCGGTCGCGAAGCGCAGGCACTCAAAGTGAAAGCCCTGCAACTCATTGATGACGACACGGAAGCCTTCAACGTCTGGATGGATGCCATGCGCATGAAGAAGAAAACGGACGAACAAAAAGCCAAGCGGAATATCGCTATTCAGGAAGCGGTTCTTGGCGCTATCAATATTCCTCATAGCACTTTGAATTTGTGTCCAGAGATCTTAAAACTGGCCGAATACGTTCTTAAGAACGGCAACCAAAATGCATTGTCCGATGCCGCAGTTTCCGTCAAACAAACACAAGCCGCTGCCTGGGGCGCGTATTATAATGTTTTGATCAATCTGCCATCTCTGGACGATCCGAAAAAACGCGAAAGCATCCGCAAGGCGGTAAAGAAAGCCTTGGATGCCGTTGAGAAAAAAGCCGCCGAACTGACGCTCTTTGCAGAGGAGAAACTAGTCAATGATATCAACTGACCTGATCATTCAGAATGCCCATATTATCACGGTCTCTGCCCGGGGAGAGATCGCAAATGGCTGTATCGCGATAAAAGATGAAATAATTATCGATATCTTTGAGGGCGAAAATAAAGACTATCACTCCGAAACCGTCATTGATGCCAATGGTAAGCTGGTCATACCCGGTTTCGTGGACTGCCACACACACCTGGTGCATGCCGGTTCACGGGCCAATGAATTGCAGTACCGGCTGCAGGGAATGAGCTATCAAGAGATCCAGCAGAAGGGCGGAGGTATTCATGCCTCTGTCAGAGATACACGTGCTGCAGCGGTTGAAGAGCTTTATCAACAATCCCTTGAACGCGCTAAGCTCTGCATCAAGCATGGAACCACCACGGCTGAGATCAAAAGCGGGTACGGATTGGAGCCCGCGACCGAAAAGAAAATGCTGGAAGTCATTCATCGTATAAATGATGAAAGCGATCTTGAGACCGTTGCGACTTTTTTGGGTCCGCACGTTTACCCTCAGGACCGGGAACCCGAAGCATACCTTGACTGGCTCTTGCATGAGGGACTGGAACTGGCAAAAGAACAGGCGGAATTCGTGGATATTTATTGCGATGTCGGCGCTTACTCTTATGCAGATACAGAGAAATTCCTAAAGGCCGCAAAAGCCAAAGGCATCTCGTTGAAGATCCATTCCGGACAATTTGAAGCACTGGGAGCTACCGGACTTGCCGCGGATCTCAGTGTGGTCTCAGCGGATCATCTGGACCATGTCACCGAGGCCGAATTCGACGCCATGCTGCGCGCAGGAACCGTTCCCGTATTTTTACCCGGATGTTCATATTATCTTAAAACCGCTTACCCCGATGCCCGCCCTTACCTGGATGCCGGCATGCCGGTCGCTTTAGCTACCGATTACAATCCGGGCACTTGTCCGTCGCTATCAATTCCCATGATGATGTCCCTGGCCGTAATGCACATGGGCTTTACTCCCGATGAAGCTTTGACGGCCGTAACGCTCAATGCGGCCAAAGCCTTGAAACAAGATCATCTCATCGGTTCTCTGGAAAAAGGCAAGCAGGCAGATATCCTTATCTGCGAGATTGGCGAACTTGATGACATAATCGCGATGTTTGGGGTAAACGCTGTGTCGACTGTCGTTAAAAAAGGGTTGTTAATTTGAGTTAAATACGTATTTTGAACATCATACCGAAATAAGAGGAAAATCATGAAGAAATTGATCGCTGTAATGCTTATCCTGATGATGGCATCCGCACTGTCGGCCAATGATACGTTTTCAAAACACAGCTTATCCACAAATCTTGGTGGTCCCGGAGCGCTTGCAACATTTGAATATCAATATCAAATCCGTTCAAGTGAAAAAAGCAGCTTTTTTCTTACCGCCGGCATGGGAAACGCATTGCTGATGTTTTCCTTTCCTCTCGGATTCAATTATACCTATGGAGATAAAAATCAATTATTGGCCGGTGCTCACTTTGTTCCTCTGGCAATTTATTCCGATCTATTTGGCAGTTTTTTACCTTCTGATCAAAGCGATTCGTGGCAAATAGCCTATGCATTTTCTCCTCGTTTCGGTTATCGCAGAATGATCAACGGCCTTAATGGAGATTCATATTTTCAAATATATTTTTCACCTTTTTTCGGTTTACAGGGCGGATTTTTTCCCAGTGGCGGAATTGGATGGGGAGTATATCTGTAATACATTTTATTAGCAACCCTTGAGGTGAATATGAAAAAGATCATTATCTTGTTGTTGGTTTTTTGCCTGACTGTTTTTGCCTTTGCGGAAGATAAACCCTACCGTCATGGACTTTCATTGAACTACGGCGGCCCTTCATCAAAGTTTCATGCTGAATACCAGTACCAGCTCATAGCAAAAGAAAAACACCATTTGGGTGTTTCTGCCGGTGTAGGTTATATATTTGGCGGCGTCGGTATTCCGATCGGTGTCCAATACCGCTTTGGAAAGATCCATCAGCTTGAAACGGGATTATATTATTCACAACTGGCATCCAGTGTTACGACGAGTTTTAATATTTCCCTGAGATTGGGTTATCGGTTCAACTATAAGCAATTCTTTGCCCATGCTTATGTTTCACCCTGGATGGGTGTCAGTTATTCAGGCTCACCCTGGATGGGATTTGGTATTGGTATGTTTCTTGATTCTTTTTGAAATTCCATTGCTTTATTATAAATTAATTCTATGATAAAAAATATACTGCTTCGATCATTTCAAATTTTATCCATCATTCTTCTGGCTTTCCTGACAGTCAGCACTTTTATGCCATTGAAAGAGGATGCGGGATTCTTATTTCTGAATCGTTTTTATGATTCGCCCCTAAATTTCGCCCTGTGGATATTGATGGCGGTATTGCTCGTTGCAGCCGTGCTTTTTAAAGGAATACGTTCACCCCGGCAGAAATTCCTGCACCTGGCCTTAGCCATTATCATTGTTCTTTTTATTATTGATAAATCGACAAACGAACGTTTTTATATGACGTTAAAAGAGGGAAATACCACAGATCTGTCCAATTACATTGATTCTGACCCTGAGATATATGATGTTGATATAAAACTCAAACGTTTTGAGATCGATCTTCACGAAGATGAACAGTCACCTAGATCTTATCGCAGTTATCTGAAGCTGAATGATAAAGATGTTGTTCTGGAAGTGAACAAACCGCTGGCGATCGGTCGATATCGCTTGTATCAGTCCGCTTTTGAAAAGCATTATTATTTTGATCTTCAGATCGGAAGCAAACATTATGAACTTAGTTTTGGTGATACGATAAAGAACGCGCAAGAAAAAATAATCGTGCTTGATGATTACAACAGCCGTATCAGACATTTCCGTTTGATCGTTGATGAGCAAACGCGTTGGCTGCCACTAAACTCACCGGTTATGATCGAGGATGACGAGTGGAGCATTACTTCCATTGGCGAGGTTTACAGTTCGGTGATCGAAGTGGTGGAAGTGCGTGGGTTGTTTTGGCTTCTGCTGGCCGGTATTCTTTATTTGGCCTTCATGGCCTGGGATTTCTGGAAGCCCAAAAAGCAAAAAGAGGAGACGGCTTAATGGAAATGATCTTTCTTGTTATTGCGCTTGTTTTTTATCTCGTGTCCGCCATATTGCGTTTGTTACCGGTAAAAAAACAATATTCGGACTGGTTCTTGCTGCTCGCGGGTTTATCTCACCTGGGCTTGCTGATCACCCGGTCAGTTATTGCTAAGCATCCGCCTTTTACGAATATCTACGAAACCTTCCTTTTACTGCCTTTCCTGATCTTTTTGCGCATAGTTTTCTGGCCGAAACGCCATGTTGGGTCTTACGGAATGATCATGACCTTTATTTCTGCGGCTTTTTTAACGGTTGCCCTGATCCTTCCTGCGGATATAAAAACGCCCAAACCCCTGATGCCGGCCCTGAACAGCATTTGGATGTACATTCACGTGCCCGCCTATTTCTTTGCCTATATGGCGCTGATCGCGGCATTGGTTTATGCAGTGATGGTTCTGACAAAAAAGGACCATGCAATCGGGGAAACAGCTAAGCGTTTGGATGAAGAGCTTAAGATCGCTTTCTTTTTCTTAAATGTCGGTTTAGTAACAGGGGCCGTTTGGGCCTACGTAAGCTGGGGCAATTACTGGTCCTGGGATCCGAAAGAAACCTGGGCGTTGATCAATGTGCTGGTGTTGTCCTATGTTTTTCATTTGAAAATACCAAACCCGCAAAAGAAAGCGTGGATCCTGATCATCGCTGTGCTGACGGTAGCTTTCACGTATTGGGGGGTCACTTATATTCTCAGCGGGTTGCATAGTTATACATAAGATTTATTGATTTGACTCAAATCGAATTATTAAATTTGAGTCGAATTTAATTGTTATGTTTGACTCAAATCAAATTGTTATCATTAAGTCAAACACTTCTATCTTGCAAATCAAACTCATATATTTTATATTAAATAAAACAAATAATTAATCCCATTAGGAGTCAATATGAAACGCGTTGCTGTGATTTTCATATGTGTGTTTTCTCTGTATCTCATTGCTGAAGAGATCCCTTCCGGAGAACATGCGATGGGGTCAAGAAAGTATTCGGACTATGAAAAACCCGAAAGCTGTAAAAGTTGTCACACCCGGATCTACCAGCAATGGTCGCAATCCATGATGTCCCAGGCCTATACCCACCATTGGGATGAGATCGAATACTGGGAACTTGCCGTTCCGCATGGTGATAAAGATCCCACCTTCAAGGCTGCCGCAGACGGCTGCAACGGCTGTCACGCTCCGCTGGCTTTTCTGGCCGGTGACGTGCCGCCGCCGAAACCCGCTGAAAACTCCCGCGCGAATGAAAGTGTGAGCTGCGACCTCTGTCACACGATAACCGGGATCAGCGGCGATCCGGTGAATTTCAATTGGATCTCCGAACCGGGACGCACCAAATATGGGGCAAAAGAAGGACTGGAATCTCCGCACCATATTACAAAATTCAATGATATCTATACCGTTGCCGATTATTGCGGTTCTTGCCATAATGAGCAAAATCCTTTTGGTCTTTGGGTAAAATCCACTCAAATCGAATGGGAAGAAGGACCCTATGCCGAGCAGGGTGTTCCCTGTTTTGTCTGCCACATGCCGAAAGCGCCGGGACGCAGCGCGCCCATGGCGGAAGAAGGTATGGTCGCTCAGCATATTTTTCTCGGCGCTCATAACGAAGCGAAACTGAAAAGCGCCATCGAGGTATCCATACACCCGGACGAACGGGAGATCCCATATGACGGAGCGGTTGTTTTTCAGGTCGAACTTTTCAATGCCAAGGCCGGACACAAGATCCCGACCGGTTCGGTCGAGGACCGCATTCTCTGGCTGGATGTCCGCGCCGTTGATGCCGAAGGCAAAGAGTATCATCTGCCTGTAGACCTGAAAGGATTTGAAGGCGAGGAATATACGGTTGCCTCTGATGAACTTGCATACAGCGACATGGGGTTTCCATTGGGGATCGAGGATTTTGAAGGTGTACAGAGAGACGGAGTTCCTGTCGGAAACCGCATTTTCCGCATGCCCTATTTCGACGAGAAAGGGATCATGACTATTCAACAATGGAATACACGCTCATTCGGTGTTGATTATCGTGTTGGACCGCGGGAAACAAAACTGGAACATTATACCTGGTATATGCCGGATGATATCGCATTCGGCGATGTGGTCATCACGGCACGTTTATATTACCAAAAACTGGTTAAACCCGTTGCGGATTTTCTGAATGTCCCGGCGGATGAAAGTGAAATGATATTAATGAATGAAGCCTCAACAACGATAGAGGTTTATGATTAAGGAGACTGGTATGAAAAAGATGAAACTGTTTTTACTTATTGTTTTGATCATCATGTTGTCGGTACAAAGCGCGATGGCGATACCTGCGTTCGCCCGGCGATATAAATATTCATGTACTACTTGCCATGATCCCTTTCCACGTTTAAAGGATTATGGAGATGAATTTGCAGGTAACGGTTTTATCGAACCGGATGAAGAGCGCGAGCGGGATTACGTTACGGCGGGTGACGACAAGCTTTGGCTGAATCGTGATTTTCCTTTTGCCGTTAGGTTTGATGTATACGGACTGGCGGAAACCGGCGGTGACGTCAAGCTCGATCTTCAAACGCCTTACGGTGTTAAGCTTTTAACCGGTGGCACGCTTTACAAGAACATCGGTTATTACATGTATTTTTATCTCTTCGAACGCGGTGAAGTAGCCGGGCTGGAAGATGCTTATATCCATTTCGATAATGTATTCAAAAGTAATCTGGATATTTTGGTCGGTCAATTCCAAACCTGTGACCCTCTCATGAAACGCGAATTGAGACTAACCTATGAGGATTACCATGCCTACAAGGTCAAGATCGGTGATTCGAATATTAATCTCGCTTATGACCGGGGATTGGCTTTTGCTTACGGCATCGATAAGACCGGCACGGATATCATCGCGACAGTAACCACCGGAAACGGTATTCCGGAAGCCGGTGTCGATAAACGCTTTGACGCGGATCCCTATAAGAACTTTATGATCAGGGTAGCCCAGGGAATCGGCGAGCATATCAGTATCGGCGGGTTTTATTACAGAGGTAAAGAAGATAGAGTGGTTGATGAAGTATTGACTCCCGGATTATCCAATACCGTAACGTATTTTGGACCGGATCTGGTTCTAAATCTTGGCAAATTTGTATTGACTGGACAATATCTCCAGAGAATTGATACCGATCCGATATTTATCGGTACCGCTTCACCCGTTACGACTCACGGCATTGTCGGTGAACTTGTCTTTGCTCCGAAATATGATCGCTCCAATACATACTGGACATTATTATACAACCGCATCGATTCCGGCATGGATGCTTATGATTATCATACTATCGCCTTTAGCGGCACATATATGATGGCGCGTAACTTGAGATTGATCGGAGAATATATCTACGACCTGGAAAATACGAACCACATGTTCATTCTGGGACTTACCTCTGCATTCTGATATCAACCTGAACCGGATCATCGAAATACTGAATATGCCTTAAAAACACCGTGGTTCAATCGTATCAATTAAAAAAGGATCGCTTATGAACCGGAATATGTTTTTTAAGTTTTTTTTGATGATGCTTTTATATCCCCTGTTATTGTTATCTGCGACATGGACCCATACGGATGCGGCCACAGAACCGATCTCCACCCGGCCTGTGATCTGCGCTGACCCATTGGGACATCTTCACATTGCATGGACGGCCAATGATCCCTACGGGGAAACCCTTCATTATGCTACCAACCAATCGGGAGATTGGACATATGCCAAACAAGTTGCCGGCGGCTCCAGCAACACGGCATATACACCATCCATAACTGTAGACCGATACGGCTTCCCCTATATCGTTGCCAGGTTCTACAGCTATAACTACAATATTAGATACTTTACCAATGCATTTCAAACCTCGTCTTATTGGCTGGGAATGACGGCCATGGGCAACGGGCATTATCACGAGTCTTCCATAGAGGTCGACAGTGAAAATAATGCGCATGTCTTCGCTCAGGAAGATACCTGGGGAAGCAATGTGTTTTATCAGAATCATGATCTGGCGGATGTTGTGATCGAAGGGGGTACTTCCCAATTTTTTGCCACGGCTATCGATAAAAATGATGTACTGCACTTTTTGGGAAGTCATGAAAATAATATCTGGTATACATACAATGACGGAACCGGCTGGAGCACACCGGATTCTATTGATCAACTTGAAATATCGACTTATCATCCGTCGCTCTTCTGCGACGGGGATGGCAATCTGCATGCGGTTTTCGCCAGCACGAACGGTATCTATTATACAAATAATGTTTCGGGCAGCTGGAGTGTCCCGGAGCAGGCGGTTACTTCAGGCATATTTCCAAATGTTGCCGTTGATGAGAACGGCAAAGCACATATCGTTTATTATACGCAAGTCGAATACGGCGGATTGTTTTATGTAAATAACTTAAGCGGCAGTTGGTCTTCCGGCGAATTCATTGCCTCTATCAATACGGATGCCAGTCCTGCTACCGAAGATGTCGCTCATGTTGAAAGCAAGATCGCTCTTGATCTGAAAAAAAGCACGGTTAATATTGTCTATATTGCTGGCGGCAATACGGTCAAAGTAGCTCATACCGATGATTATGACCTCAGAGCAATACCCCAACATGATACGACAAGTACCTGTGTCAGCCTGGGTACAATGCCTGAACTTGACACATTAAGCACATCCGTTAGCGGTTCAATAGAACTCATGAATTTTCGTATCAGCGACGCAAGCGGGGATGGACTCCCCACCTCGATCGAGGAGATGGTCTTCCAGGCAGGCCCGGGAATGTCCGACGATCTTGTTTTTAATGATGTTTTTCAAAGTGTCTCGTTGTCGTGCTCAGACGGAAGCAGCTCTTCCTGTTCTGTTTATGGCAATAAAATTCTTGCCGGAACAAAAGACAATATTTGGAAAAATGTTCCTGATGGCGGCTCGCTTGATTTTACTTTAAGCGGAGTATTCAAAAACCCGCTCACAGATATGGACGGAAAAAGCCTTCAGGTCAAGATCAACGGATTGAACGAAATAATCGCAGATACCGCCGGTTCGGCATTTAGCAAAACTTGTGCTGATATCTGTTCCGACACGCTATTGTTCAGAGTAGTCCCCGACCATTTTATCTTTTTAAATCTCGGGGATGATTTTTATAATGAAAACCTTATCGTCGGATGGTGGATGCAGCTTCAGATCGTTGATGCCGCCGGGAATGTGGCTACCGGTGTGTCCGATGTCAACGTGACCCTGTCTGCCGTTGAGCTTGATGGCTTAACCCCAACGTCACTTCAGCTTCAATCTACCGAAACACTCACCAAAACATTTACCAACGGCGTGGTTAATTGGAACAATATCACCTATCCGGCTTCCGGACAGATCCGCATTCAGGCCAGTTGTGATCTCTTGACTGCAGCATCAGATACGATAACCGTTATGCCTTTCAACCGAACGCTTTTGATCACTGCTGATGATACCATCTCGGATTTTCTGAACAGCGAAGGCATCGCACATGATTACTATCACGAAGGCAATTATCAATTTCCTACCGCAAGCAAGATCCCGGCTTATGATCATATACTAATGTGTCCGTCATTGAATTATGCTTGGTATGTCGATAGCACCAAGATCCGGTCCTTTCTGGAGAGCGGGACGGATACAAGCAGAAAATCCATGCTTGCGATGGGAGAAAGCGGATTAGGCAATGTTTATGATTCCCGCTTTGCAAAGGATTGTTTCGGTGCGACGCGCGAACAGATTTTTTCGCACCCCGGAAACGGTCTCACCGGAGTCGCGGATGATCCGGTAACAGACGGTATCCAACTTTCTGTTCCTGCCGGGAATTTGTATGAAATCATACCTTCACCCGGAGGCGCCACAGCTATTCTGCATGAAGATCAGACCGATAAGACCGTGGGTACCCGATATGACACACCGGCATTCAGAACGATCATGTTAACACCCGAATTTAGAAGTATATCGCCGGATATCGGACGTTCAAATCTTTTTTCTCAGATCATGGCCTGGTTTGACAGCTACGTTATTCCTGAATATCCTCCCGAATTGGCCGATCTTCCGGATATCAATATGACTGAGGACGTGATCAAACGTATCCCGCTGTCAGATTGGCATGCATACGTTTCAGATGAAGATACTCCGGCGGATTCTCTTCAATGGATAATTAGCGGATTGAATTTACTGAATTATTCGATCATACATGATACGCTGATTTTAACACCCTATGAGAATGTTTTCGGAATGGATACTATCTTCGTCACTGTCTCCGATGGTGAATACAATGATACCGATACGGTGCTGGTGACTGTTGGTCCCGTAAACGATGCACCCGAACCTTTTAACTTGCTTCTGCCAACGAATGGAACAGTCGCACCTGATACGTCATCCTTATTGCTGAGTTGGGAACCTGCCGTTGATATCGATGATGATACCCTGTATTATCAACTGCACTTTAGTGCGACAGATTTTGATTCTACGATCTATTTGATGAATACAGTCAATATGATTTTGGAAGACCTGACATTATTTCCCGCTGACACGACGATCTTGTGGTCGGTCAGCGTCAGTGATCCCGATGATAGTACGGTAACAGCACTTAATGCGCCTTTTTCATTTTCTGTCACGCATATTGAAGTTTCACTGGCTGAGCGCTTTCCAGAAGATTATGTCCTTCTGCCCTGTTATCCCAATCCCTTTAATCCCCAAACAACAATAAGCTTTGGCTTACCGGAAAAAAGTTTTGTTAAAATCTCAGTGTTTGACCTAAACGGAAAACATATAAAAACACTTTTGAATAACATGATAGCAACTGGCTTTCATAAAGTAAACTGGAATGCCGGAGATATGCCATCA
>JAIPIT010000005.1 GCA_021734505.1 Fidelibacterota bacterium
GGCGCAGTAGATCGACATAAGGTTAATCCGGATAAGAACCCGCTTAATGATTTTGCTTTCGCAAATAATGGCAAGATCTATCTTGTAAGCGAAAATAAAATATATTCAACTGATCATGATATGACCAATGAAGCTGATGCAATATTAGACACTAATTACAAATACACAAAATGTGAGGTTTATGATGATAAACTTTATATTGCATCTACCTATGTTGGCGGCGATACTTTAAGATCACTTGAAAAATCGATCATGGCCTATCCTATCAACACAGATGGAAGTCTTGGGACTGTTGAAGAGGTCATCAATTGGACGGATGATTTTGCCGGATCCATTATCAGCAGCATCACTTTTGATTCTGATGATAGAATGTATGTTGCAACTGCAACCCGTACGCCGATCTATGTGATCGAACCGGTAGCCGGTTCTTATGCCGAAGGCAATATCAGTTTGCTTTACCCGGTATTGCTGGAGGCGTCTGCTGTTAGTATGCGTTGGGATTCGGGTAACAATATGGGACTAATTACTGAAGACTCTGAAGGACTCAGATCAGTTAGTCGTTTAAGAATGAGAGCGACTGCTTCACCAAATTATATGCCATAAATTATAGTACAAATATATTGCATTTAAAGAGTAAATGTTTTAATCTTAAGAGTATTTATGAAAATAAAAAGTAAACTAAACAAAAGGAGTTAAGCATGAAAAAGTTGCTAACTGTCTTGCTTTTGCTATCCGCAGTGCTAGCATTTGCAGGAGAAGGTTATTATTTCGATGAACTGCTCTTCAGCTTTTTGCAAGAAGACAGTGTGTTGGTAAATTACGAATTGGCCGATGGGACCGATGGCGGAAATCAGTTTGGTCCTCATGGTCTCGTAATTGATGCAGCCGGGAAAATGTGGGTTGGCTTTCACAATGGATATAGCCGTCAGCTAGTTGAAGCTGACAATGATACGATTACTCTTCGGGGTGTCCATTGTTTTATGCCTGATGGTACCCCCGCAACTTTCTCGCCAATTGAATTCTTAGAATTTGAAGATGGCTCAAAAGATACTATTTTTGCAGAAAGTTATGCAAATGGTTCTTGTAAAGGCGTAACATTGGCTTCCGATGGCAATATCCTCGTTACTTCATGGTCAACTTTGTTTAAGATTGACTATGCAACCGGTGAAGGTATGTTTCGTTGGTATCCTAAAATGGAATCCTCTACATATGCACATGCTTCTATGACAGAAGCTGCTATTGATGCCGAATTGGGTCTTGTTTATATCGGTTATGTCGGTGGTGCACAACCAGTTTACGCTTTAGATGAAGATCTTGCGTTTGTTAGTGTTGCAATTCCTTCTGTACCTTCAACAGACCGCTCAATACTTGCTCGTAGTTTAACTGACGGAACCGGACAGATATTTGTAGGTACGATCTGGAGTGGAACCGGAATTCATGTTTATGAATCTGCTGACCCTGAATTTGAAGCCTTTGAAGTTGTTGATACTTTAGCCAATATTTCAATGATGGTTGAAGATACGCTCGTTACTTTCAATGGTTGGGTCGAATGTATGGATTGGGTAGATGTGGATGACGGTATCATCATTTATGGTGGATATACGGATCCTGTTGTCGTAACAACTAAGGTTAAAAAACCTGTGCATATACACAAATCAAAATGGGTTCTTTACGACTTGAATAATGATATTGAACTTGCTAGTATCGGTGAGTATTATCCTGCTGCAGTAGCTAATCAAGCTGTACTTGAAATGCCAATAAATGCAGATGTTCCTGTAGATTCTTTAGGCGGACAGCCAATGGCTCAAACACCTCGTGGTGCCGCATTTGCAGTTGAAGGCGATCATTATAAATTCTGGCTCATTGATATGGACCTTGGTACTGTTCAAACAGTAACATGGAAAGCAGACCCTACAGCTATTGGTAGCGATCGTTATGTCCCTTATGGTTTTTCTTTAGAACAAAACTATCCGAATCCTTTCAACCCTACAACATCAATTTCATTCAACATTCTTGAAAATCTTGAAGTTTCTGTAGACGTTTACGATTTGGCTGGCGCTAAAGTTGCCACAGTATATAATGGCTATATGGAAGCCGGTTCACATAACATGACCTTCGATGCTTCAGACTTAGCATCAGGTACTTATGTTTATCAGCTGACAGCTGGTAATAATACTGTATCACGTAAGATCACTCTCGTTAAATAAAATAACGAAACATCCTATATATAAAAAACCGCTCGCGGCTTGGCGGAGGGTTTTTTTATTTTAAAGATCAAAGCGAATAGAATAAAGAAGTAAAAGCTAACATTTATTAAACTTTAAGTTTAATATTATCTGTTCACACTCCGAACTCCCACACCCTTAAGCATTCTTTATTTGCTGCAATGCAAAAAACATAGTATCTTTAAAAAAGAAAATTTAGTAATTAATTGAGATAAGATGAAACAGGTTAAACAAAGAAAAAGCAGTCAGATGTTCATAGGGGTCTTCTTCTCGCTTATCATGATGTTTTCACCCCTTTTTGCGGGTATTCCGGGATATTATTTTCAGCAACTGTTATTCAATTTTGGCGGTGAAGATTCAATATTGGTAAACTCTGTCGATATTGCCGATAATGATGTTGGAAATCAGGCCGGACCGTATGGAATGATCGTTGATCCCGAAGGAAAGATGTGGATGGGTTTCTATTCCGGTTTTAGTAATGAAGTTGCAGGCTCTCCCGGTAATTTGATCAAATTGACCGGCATACGTTGTTTTATGCCCGATAGAACGGAAGCTTCATTTTCGCCGATCGAATTATTGGAATTTCCCGATGGCAGTAAGGATACTCTCTATGTGGGAAATCCCTTTAATGGCTATTGCAGGGGGATATCAAAAGACGATGATGGAAACATCTTGTATACTGCCGGACCGACTTTGTACAAGATCGATTACCATGATGGATCGGCCATTGCAAAATGGGATCCCTCAATGGCTGCAAAACCTCTAAGAACCCATGTGTCGGCCGTTCAGGATTGCAGTTATATTTATTTTGCACCTTATCCGCAGTATGAGCAACTGCATGTTTTGGATTTAGATCTGAATTTTATTTCAGCGGGAATATCTTTAACTCCAACACTCGAAAACGCTATTCAAGTGAGAACATTGGAAAATGGGACAACTCAATTATTTTCTGCAACTCATAGCAATGGACAAGGGATTTTTGTATATGAATCCACAGATCCATCAAGTGTTCCTTTTACTCTTGTTGATACTATCGGTAATTATACAGAGGAAACCGATACGAATATTATTACCTATATTGCATGGGCAACCTCCCTGGACTGGGTCAACAAGGTTGAAGGTATATTGTTATTTGGCAATCACAATAGAGCAATGACAACCGTTAATGCCGGAAAAGCTCCCGCTTCTTCACATGCTGCCCGTTGGGTAGCTATCGATGTGGATACGGATGAAATTCTTTATATGTTTGGGGCTCCCTGGTATGATGTGATAAGTGGAGACGCTTATGCAAAAGAAGTACTATTTTCTGTTCCGGAAAATTACCTTGGAAATCAGGTGATGGGTATGAAACCCTCTGGTGCGAGTATAAATAATATTGATGGAAATATTGAATTTATTTTATCGGATATAGGATTGAATTGTGTTCAAAGTGCATCATTTTCCACTGCAGTATCCAAGGATATATTTATTCCTTATAATTTAACTTTGGAACAAAACTACCCCAATCCCTTTAATCCCATGACAAGTATACAATTCGATCTTGAACAAGGCGAAAACGTGATTCTTGATCTCTACGATCTAAGTGGGAAAAGAGTCTTAGAGGTGTTTTCAGGCAATCTTGATGCCGGAACTCACAATATGATCTTAGATGCCTCAGATCTTGCCTCAGGCACGTATATATACACATTACATACAAGAGTGATGTCGGTCAGTCGAAAAATGACCCTTCTGAAATAAGGAGTTAGACTTACAATGGAGAAATTTGATCTTGCTGTTATCGGTTCCGGTCCGGGTGGCTATGTTGCTGCTATTCGCGCAGCACAGCGCGGCTTAAATACGCTTATTATTGAAAAAGAACATATTGGCGGCCTATGTCTAAATTGGGGCTGTATACCCACAAAAGCCATTATTCGCTCTGTTAATATTCTCCGTGATATTCGCTTCGCAGATGAATTTGGAATTGAAGTAGACGGATTTCGCGCGGATATGCCCAAGATCATTGCTCGTTCTCGTGCCGTTGCTGACCGTTTGACCAAAGGGATTGCTTTCTTGTTAAAAAAACATGGCATTACCGTCATGGAAGGCCATGCTCGTTTAGAGGGAAATTCACGATTAGATATAGAAAAAAATGACCAGCATCATGAATCGATCGAAGCAAAACATATTATTATTGCCACCGGAGCACGATCTAAAGCTTTACCCCATATCCCGATTGACGGAAAGAGCGTGATCACTAGCCGGGAAGCACTTGAATTGGATAAATTGCCCGGATCAATGGCGATCATGGGGGCGGGTGCCATCGGTATCGAGTTTGCTTATATTTATAAACATTTGGGAGTTGATGTGACGATCATAGAGGCTCTTGATTCACTCTTGCCAAACGAAGATGCAGATATTTCGCAAGAATTATACAAGCAATTCAAAAAGCAGAAGATCAAAGCACTGGTTTCGACGAAGGTCATGAAAATGGAGAAAGGCGTTGAAGATATTACGCTGACACTGGAAGGACCGAAGGGCGAAAGCGAATTGAAGGTTGATGTGCTGCTTTCTGCCGTGGGTGTAACACCTAATACAGAAGACCTTGGACTTGAAAAGGCAGGCGTAAAAACCGAAAGAGGCTCTATTCTGGTAAATGAATATCAGGAAACGAACGTAAAGGGTATTTATGCTATCGGAGATGTAGCCGGTGCGCCATGTTTGGCCCATAAAGCAAGTAAAGAAGCATTGATCGCGATCGACCATATTCAAGGCAAAGAAGTGAAGGCTTTAAATAAAGACCATATTCCGGGATGTACTTATTGTGAGCCCCAAATAGCTTCTGTCGGATTGCGGGAACAAGATGCCCTTGAAATGGATATGGATTATGAAGTATCGAAGGTATATTATCGGGCGATCGGTAAAGCGGTTGCCAGTGGACATATTGACGGATTTATGAAATTTGTGGTAGACCGGGAGACGAAAAAAATACTCGGTGCTCATTGCATTGGCGCAGAAGCGACGGAATTGATCGCGGAACTTACCCTGGCATTAAGTCAGGGAATGACGGTTCATGAGTTAGCGGAAACCATTCACGCACATCCGACACTCTCGGAACTGATCATGGAAACCGCAGAGAACGCTCTTGGAGAGGCGATCCATGTCTGATAAATGTTATTTATTATCGTTCTATGTTCCTGAAGAGGAGCTTGAAGCGGTTCTTGAGGCGGTTTTTTCAGCCGGTGCGGGGAAATATAAAGATTATGACCGATGTGCCTGGACAAGCAGGGGGATGGGGAGATTCCGCCCCTTAGAGAACAGTAATCCCTTTATCGGAAGATGTAATGAAGATACAAAACTTACTGAGATCAAGGTCGAGTGTATTGTGAAAGAAGAAAAATTACAGGCGGTGAAAAAAGCACTTTTAAAGGCACATCCCTATGAAGAACCGGCCTATCATATTATTGTGACAAATGTCATATAAAATCGAATTGTATTGTACAAAGATACCATATTGGTTATATTTAACGATACGCTAAAAAGTGGGACAAATGGGAAAAATAGTCGTTATAGCAAATCAAAAAGGAGGAGTGGGTAAAACCACGACCGCCATCAACCTGTCTTCATCACTGGCCGTGATGGAAAAACGAATTCTTCTTGTTGATATTGATCCTCAGGCAAATGCTTCTTCAGGTTTAGGTTTGGATATAGCGAATATTGATAAAACCATTTATGATGTGTTGTTGGAGACAATTCCCTATACGGAAGCAATTCAAAAGACCTTTTTAGAATATCTTGATATTTTACCGGCCAATCAGGATCTTGTCGGGGCAGAGATCGAAATGGTCAATATGATGTCCCGCGAAACGCGCCTGCGTAAAGTTCTGAAAAATGCCAGAAAAGAATACGATTATATATTTATTGATTGCCCGCCTTCACTTAATCTTTTAACCGTAAACAGTTTTACGGCGGGAGATTCTGTGCTGATCCCCATTCAATGTGAATACTTTGCGTTGGAAGGCTTGACGCAGCTCCTGAATACGATACGTCTCATTCAGAAAAATTTGAATCCCAATCTTGATCTTGAAGGAATAATTCTTACGATGTACGATTCCCGGCTCAATCTTAGTAAAATG
Organism: Fidelibacterota bacterium; assembly: GCA_021734505.1. Classification (GTDB taxonomy): domain Bacteria; phylum Fidelibacterota; class Fidelibacteria; order Fidelibacterales; family Fidelibacteraceae; genus M50B103. The sequence goes on from JAIPIT010000005.1 coordinate 6,338, forward strand.
GTTGAAGAAGAAGTTCGTAAGTATTTTGGCGATAAAGTCTATAAAACAATTATATCCCGAAATGTACGACTCGGTGAAGCACCAAGCTACGGACAGCCTATCATTTCTTTTGACATTCATTCATCGGGTGCCATGAACTACATGAAATTGGCCGAGGAGTTCATCAATGGTAAAAAATAAAGCACTTGGACGTGGAATTGAAGTCCTTATTCCAACTTTTCAAACCGAAGACAGGGAAGTTCAGGATACTCCGATCAAAGAGATAAGTATTCATGATATCAAACCTAATCCTTATCAGCCAAGACGTGAGTTTGCTCCTGAAGAACTAAAAGAACTTGCTCAGTCCATTCGTGAAAAAGGACTGATCTCTCCGATAACCGTGACCGAACAGGGGAACGATTATATTCTGGTTGCCGGTGAACGTCGTTTGCGCGCCTGCAAGCAACTTGGCATGGAAACCATCCCAACGTATTTCCGTACCGTTGAAAGTGATGAAGAATTAATGGAGCTGGCATTGATCGAAAATGTGCAGCGTGAAAACTTGAATCCCATTGAAGAAGCAATGGCATACCGAGCACTTATCGAGCGCTATGGATTGTCTCAGGAAACTGTTGCGGAACGTATCGGAAAAAAACGCAGTACCATTACAAATAGCCTGCGCTTATTAAAACTTCCACAAGAAATTAGAGAAAGTCTTATTCAAAATGAGATCAGTTCAGGGCATGCTCGTGCCATTTTAGCTGCTGACGGTTCTCCTGCTATGATCCGGGTCTGGCAGCAAGTTATTAAAAGGGGACTCAGTGTACGTGAAGCTGAAAAATTAACCAGTAAAAACAGTGATGCAGTATCAAAGAACAACAAAGCCACTGCTTTGGCAAAAAAAGACCCTGCTGTATTAAAACTTGAAAATTCGCTTCAACAATCATTGGGCACAAAAGTTAGGATCAAGCACCGTAAACCCGGTGGTACAATAGAGATCACATATTATTCCACAGAGGACCTGGAGCGTATCCTGGATATCGTGGAATCCGGAACCCATGAAAACAGATAAAGTTACATTTATCTATGTTCCCCTTAAAGGGGGAGAACAAAGAACCCTTACTCTTCATCATCGTTTATTTACGTTAATAAAGGTCGTTCTGCTAATATGCCTGTTACTTCTGATCATTTCTTATGGGATCTTAATTCCCCGCGCAAACAAATACACCGATTACAAAGATAAGATCAATACTTACAAAGCTCAGGAAACGCAATTGCGCCAACTGTTGGAAAATGTAAACGAAATGAAGCAATTCAATACATACATGCGAGAATTGCTTGGTTTGGAACTGACATCCGGATCATCATCCGATTACTCAGCTTTGATCGAAGCCAGCGGTGGTCAACAGGATGAACAATTTTTATCCGGATGCCCCGAATTAGCTCCTGCAAAAGGATTGATCACAAAGAAATTTATGAGTGGTCCACGCAAACATTATGGCATAGATATTGGAGGCAAGATCGGTGATCCCATTCTTGCTTCAGCCGCAGGTTTGGTTGTGTTTGCGGGCTGGACGCCTGAACTGGGAAATATGGTTGTCATTTTACATGCTGATGATTATATTACCGTTTACGGTCATAACGACCGTTTAAATGTTCAGGAAAGGCAGAGGGTAAAGAAAGGCGATCTCATCGCTTTATTGGGTGAAACGGGCTATAGTATGGGTCCGCATCTGCATTTCGAAGTATGGCATCACGGCCTTGCTTTAGACCCCCAAACGGTCATTCTGGAATACAAGAACAAAAATTGAGGACAAATATTATGCAAACAAAAGAAAAGCCTACCTACACAATCATTGGAACAACCACAGTCATAGACGGACCTGTTCATGTTAATGGCGATATCATTATCGGAGGTACCATTAAGAGCAATATTGACGCAAAAGGTATTGTACGTATTCCCGAAGGTGGACTGGTTGATGGAAACATCAGGGCAAGAGAAGTTCATCTGAATGGTCGGGTAACTAAAGGTATCTATGCCGATGAAAAAATTGTCCTGGGCATTAAATCTGAATTTTCCGGTGAATTGGTCACAAAGAAATTGGTTGTAGAAGAAGGTGCTCAGATCTCCGGGAAAATGCAGGTAACCGAAAAGAAAGCAAATAAAATCATTGAATCAGTAAATGAATCAGAATAGGAGATAGAATGAACGTCAAACTTGACAGCCTGATAGAAAAAATTAAAGCTGATGGGGTTGATGCAGCGAAAAAGCAGGCAGAAGAAATTATCACTGCCACGAATAAAAACGCTGATGAGATCATTAAAAAAGCTAAAGATCAAGCTGAGCAATTCCAAAAAAATGCCGAATCTGAAGCAAAAGCATATCAAAAAAATGCAGAGATCGCTATTCAGCAGGCTGCTCGCGATACGGTTCTTGTATTAAAAGAAAAGATCACAGCTATTCTTGAACAAGCATTACTTACGGATATAGATAAGGCCATGGACAAGGATTTCCTTAAAAATCTCATCGTGAAAATTGCCGGTGTATGGGCAAAAGACGGTGATGTAGAAGTTCTTGTAAATGGTGTTGATGTTGATGCACTCATGGCACAATTGAAAAGCGCGTTGACGAACAACGTGAAGAGCACAATAGAAGTCAAATTGGATAGGAAGATCAGCAACGGATTTCGCATCGGTAAAAAAGGAGACAACCTTTTTTATGATTTTACCGATGAAAGTATCCTTGAAGCTCTTCGGGTTTTTCTTAATCCGAAATTGGCAGAGATCCTTAAGTAACGAGTTATCATCTAATGGATAAATACATATATTTTGCAACTGAAATGCCCGGACTGAAATGGGGCTCAGAGCAATTATTGTCAGAAGAGGACTTTCTGGAAGAAGCGGGAAAATGGATGACACCGGCTGATTATGCCAGTTTATCCGAAACACTTGCAAACCGCTATGAAGCTCAGAATATGTCGGGTATGTATAACGATTTTCTTCTTTTTGAGAACGAAGTGAGATCCGAACTGGCAAAATATCGTCGTGCCGCCAAAGAAGGTTATGAATTTAAATTCCTTCACCTTCCTCCGCAGCTGATCAAAGATGGGAATCCCCTTGAAATTGAGCTAAAACTAATGAAATATCGTTGGGATTGGTTGGAAGAACGCGAGTTCGGACATTATTCCGATCTTGATTTTTTTGTTCTTTATTACCTGAAATTGCAACTTTTACAACGGGTAGCGACCTTTAAGCGGGAGCTTGGCGAGGAAGCCTTTGAGAAATTAATAAAACAAAACATAGAAAATAAAGATGAAGCATCTTCTTGATGTCTTCCAGAGAAAATGGAGTTCAAATGGCCGATAAAAAAATAGGACATATCACAGCGATCAACGGAAATATGATCGAAGTTGCATTTAAGGATAGCGTTATCCAAAATGAAGTTGGATATGTGCTTATTGGAAATGAACGATTAAAATCAGAAGTGATAAAGATCACGAACAATACTGCTTATTTGCAAGTATATGAGATCACAAAAGGTCTTAAAGTCGGTGACAAAGTTGAATTCACCGGAGAATTATTATCTGTAACACTGGGACCCGGAATTTTATCACAGGTATATGACGGATTACAGAATCCCTTGCCCGCATTGGCTGAAGCACACGGTTTCTTCCTTCCGCGTGGCGTGGTTCTTGATCCTATTGACGAAAAGAAAAAATGGCATTTTACCCCTACGGCTAAAGTAGGCGATACGCTTTATAGAGGATCTCCTCTGGGATGGGTTCCCGAAGGGATATTCCAGCATAAGATCATGGTTCCTTTTGATCTGAACGGTGAATACACTCTTGTATCTGTTGTTAAAGAAGGTGATTATGACCTGACCGAGACAATGGGCGTTATCAAAGACCCAAAAGGTGAAGAGATCAAGCTTACGATGTCTTTTGAGTGGCCGGTAAAGATCCCTATTACCGCGTACAATAAAAAGATGGTTCCATCAGAACCAATGGTGACCAAAGTTCGGATCGTTGATACCTTTTTCCCGGTTTGTAAGGGTGGTACCTATTGTATACCCGGTCCATTTGGAGCCGGTAAGACCGTGCTTCAGCAATTAACAAGCCGCTATGCGGATGTTGATATTGTTATCCTTGCTGCTTGCGGTGAACGTGCCGGAGAGGTAGTGGAAACATTGCGGGAATTCCCCGAATTGAGCGATCCCAAAACAGGACGTTCATTAATGGAACGAACAATTATTATTTGTAATACATCATCCATGCCCGTTGCAGCTCGTGAAGCTTCAGTTTACACGGCGACAACACTTGGTGAATACTATCGCCAAATGGGATTGGATGTACTGATCCTTGCCGACTCAACATCACGTTGGGCACAGGCCATGCGCGAACTTTCCGGTCGTCTCGAAGAGATCCCCGGTGAAGAAGCTTTTCCGGCTTATCTCGAATCCCGGATCGCGGAATTCTATGAACGCGCCGGCTATGTGGAGCTTCCCGATGGCTCACACGGCTCGATGACCATTGGCGGTACGGTTTCTCCGGCCGGTGGGAACTTTGAAGAACCCGTAACACAAGCAACATTGAAAGTTGTAGGTGCTTTTCACGGACTTTCAAGAGCCCGTTCCGATGCACGTAAATTTCCGGCTATTGACCCTATTGACAGTTGGACTAAATATAAAGGGATCATCCCTGCTGAAAAGGTCCGGGAAGCACACAATATCCTACGCCGTGGAGATGAAGTCCATCAGATGATGATGGTTGTTGGCGAAGAAGGAACATCGGTAGATGATTTTATTTACTACCTGAAAGGTGAATACCTTGATACTGTTTATCTGCAGCAAAATGGTTTTGATGCTGTTGATGCTGTCAGTGACCCGGAACGTCAGGAATTTATATTCAATAAGATCCACACTATTCTATACACGGATTTTCACTTTGAAGCCAAACCCGATGCACGTCAGTTTTTCAATGAATTGCGTCAGTTGACCCTTGATTGGAACTATATTCAAATGGGGGCGGATGAATTTGTTGCTCAGGAAAAGAAAATCGATGCACATATTCAGGCTAAGACAAAAGCGTAAAAGGAGCTGCAGATAAATGAGAAAAGTATATAATAAAATATTGAGCATTGTAGGGAACGTGATCTCTGTACGTGCCGAAGGCGTGAGCAATGAAGAACTTGCGGAAGTAAGCACACGGCGAGGAACCTCTCTGGCAAAAGTCATTAAGATCGATAACGATCTGGTTTCTTTACAGGTCTTTGCCGGTAGCCGCGGTATCTCAACCGATGATGAAGTCCGCTTCCTGGGTTCTCCAATGAAGGTTTCATTTTCCGACAATATGCTGGGTCGAATTTTTAACGGAAGCGGTGAACCGCGTGATAATGGACCTGCTCTAAATGAAAACCTGATCGAAATTGCCGGACCATCGGTGAATCCTTCAAAACGAATTATTCCCAATCGTATGATCCGAACCAATATTCCCATGATCGACGTGTTCAACTCTCTGGTCGTTTCACAGAAATTACCGATCTTTTCGGTTTCCGGTGAACCATACAATGAACTGTTGGCACGCATTGCTTTGCAGGCTGAAGTTGATATGATCATTTTAGGCGGCATCGGACTAAAATTTGACGAATACATGTATTTCCGCGATGAACTTGAAAAAGGCGGCGCTTTAAGTCGTTCAATTTTCTTTATGCATACGGCTTCGGATCCTGTGGTAGAAGGCCTGATGGTTCCGGACCTATGTCTTGCCGTTGCAGAACAGTTTGCACTGAAAGGTAAAGATGTACTTGTCCTCTTGACAGATATGACCAACTTCGCAGATGCCATGAAAGAGATCGCGATCACCATGGAACAGGTTCCCTCGAACCGCGGTTACCCGGGTGATCTTTATACTCAGTTGGCTTCCCGCTATGAGAAGGCCGTGGATTTTGAAGGTGCCGGTTCAGTAACGATCCTTGCTGCGACCACGATGCCCGGAGACGATGTGACCCATCCCGTTCCCGATAATACCGGTTACATTACTGAAGGTCAGTTCTACCTGCGTAACGGACGTATTGAGCCCTTTGGTTCACTTTCCCGTTTAAAACAACAGGTCAACAAAGATACACGTGATGATCACCGCGCTATTATGGACGGTATGATCCAGCTATATGCCCAGTATCTCGAAACGGAAGAAAAACGCTCCATGGGTTTCCGTATGAGCGATTGGGACAAAAAATTGCTGAAATACGGTGGTTTATTTGAAAAAGAAATGATGGACTTGTCCGTGAATATTTCCCTTGAAGATTCATTGAACAATGGTTGGGATATTCTTTCACAATGTTTTAATCCCGATGAAACCGGTTTTCGTTCAGGACTGATAGAAAAATACTGGCCGGGTGAAAAGAAAACCAAAGTAAAAAAAGCGGATCAGGAAATATCTAAGGAAGAAAAAAAAGAAGAAAAACCTCTGGAAAAAGAAGAAACAAATAAAGACGAAAAAACCACAAATAAAACGAAATCTGTCGTTAAAAAAAGCAAAAATAAAAAAGAGGTTTCTAAGTCCTCCAAAAAATAGAGTAGCGAAATAATTCGATATTTCATTGATTGGGAACAGATAAGGTTGACATGGCAAAGATAAAGCTGACAAAGAACGAATTAAAAAAACAAAAAGATGCATTAAAGCGATATATGCGCTATCTGCCAACGCTTGAATTGAAAAAACAACAGCTTTTGGCGGAGATCCGGCGAGTACGAGACGAGATCCGGGAAACTCAGGGAAAATTAGATACCTTACGTAAAAAATTATCTGCCTGGATCGCTGTCTTTGCCGAAGATGTGGATATAGCCTCTTTGCTTGAGTTGAAAGAAGTTGTTACGGATACAGGAAATATAGCCGGTATCAACATCCCGCTTTTTAAGAAACTCGAGTTTGATGAAAAAACTTATGATCTGATGGAATATCCGCTTTGGGTAGATTCGGGTGTTGAGGCTGCAAAAAATACGATCGCATATGAAAAAGAACTGGAGATACTGAGAGAACAGGAAGCGCTAATCCAGGAAGAATTGCGAACGACCGTACAACGCATTAATCTCTTTGATAAGGTCATGATCCCGCGCTCAAAAGAAAATATACGGAAGATACGGATCTTCATGGGTGATCAGGAAACAGCGGCTGTAGTTCGCGGTAAGATATCGAAATCAAAGATCGAAAAGAAAAAATTGGAACAAAGCACTTAAGCGTATGAGGCTGTAAATGATAGAAAAGATGTCAAAAATTACCCTGCTTGTGGATGAAGGAAACGCTAAACCGGCGTTAAGATCACTCCGCAAACTTGGTGTTTTGCATGTAAAACCAATTCAGAACCCACCTTCAAGTGATATGTCGGATATCGAAACACGGCTGGAAGAAACCAAGCGCGTTTTATTTTTACTTGGTGAGCCGGATGATCCCAAGCAAAAAGCTTCCGGCTCTGCCGAAAAATTTGTTAATGATATTTTAGAAGCGAGTCAGACTCGTTCAACCTTGCAAAGAGAAATGGAAAGCCTGAAAGAAGCTGATCTTTGGTATACCGAATGGACCAAGGTCTCTCTTGATGATCTGTCATCACTTGAGAACGATGGATTCTATATTAAATTATATCAATTATCTCCTACAGCATGGGAAAATGAAAAAGAAAAAGAGAATCTCATTGCTCTTTCTGAAAATAAAGATAGTGTCAAAGTTGCAATGGTAAGTCGTGACCCCGAAGAAACTTTGGAGCATCGACCCGTCAATATACCCGAGATCTCAAGTAATGCTGTTGTCTCCCGGATCTCAGAGATCGAAAAAGAATTGATCAAGATTGAGAAATTAATCGAAGGACATCGTTGTCATATCGAACTGATCAAACAATACGATGAAACACTTAAAAAAGATCATCAATTCTTGCGTGTTCAAAATGGATTGGGATTTGAAGAAAATATAGCTTATTTGCAGGGATATGTCCCAAGCGAAGAAGCCAAGACTATTGAAGCAGCTGCAGAGAAGAGCGGTTGGGGATATGTGGAAGAAGAGCCCGAACTCACGGATAATCCCCCCACAAAATTAAAAAATGCAAAATGGATCAAGATCATCGAACCTGTTTTTGATTTTCTTGGAACCACGCCCGGTTATCGTGAAAAAGATATCAGCATGTATTTTCTGATCTTTTTTGCTATCTTTGTCGCCATGATCATTGGTGATGCGGGATATGGGATGATCTTCTTGTTGGTTTCATTTTTTGCAACTTTCAAGATCAAAAAGAACGGTGGTAAATTGCCGGGAGTGATTGTCCTCTTGTATGTACTAAGTTTATCAACCATTGCATGGGGTGCCGTTACCGGTACTTGGTTTGGTTCAGTGGCTATAGCGAACATACCTTTCTTTAAATCACTGATCATTCCACAGATCGCATCTTTCCCGGAATTATTCCCTAACATGGATGTAAATCCTCAGGACAGGGTACAGTTGATCTGTTTTATATTGGCTATCATTCAACTTGGTTTGGCCAGTATTATGAACTTTATTGATAATTTACCCCAATTGAAGGCCTTTGAGCATCTCGGTTGGTTTGCATTAACGGCCGGTGCCTTTACTTTAGTACTTAATCTTGTGTTGGGTATGCCCATGCCGTCATTTACTCTTCCGCTCATGGCCGGTGGGTTTGGCTTTATTGTGATATTCGGAGCACAAGAAAAAGGCAAAAGCTTTTTAAAAGGTGTTTTAGGCGGATTGGGAGGAGCATTTAATACTTTTCTTGATGCTATTTCATCCTTTTCGAATATTATTTCTTATATTCGTTTGTTTGCAGTGGGAATGGCCACTGTCGCGATCGCATCTTCTTTTAATGATATTGCGGCACCCATGATGCACGGACCTGCGATCATAGGCGGAATTATTGTTCTATTTATTGGACATGGTTTAAATATAATCATGGGACTTTTATCCGTGATGGTACACGGTATACGTTTGAACCTTTTAGAGTTCAGCGGTCAGCTTGGATTAGAATGGACGGGTTACAAATACGAACCCTTCAAAGAAAAATAAATTAACTGAGAAATTAAATTAGATCAAAGGAGATTTTATAATGGATCTTGGAATGTTTGGTTCAGCTGCGGCATTGGGATTTGCTGCGTTAGGTTCTGCAATGGGAACCGGTATAGCATCACAAGCTGCTATCGGTGGATGGAAGAAATGCTTTCAAAATGACAAACCCGCACCTTTTTTGCTGGTTGCTTTTGCGGGCGTTGCTTTAACCCAGACCATTTATGGTTTTTTGTTAATGACTTTTATTTTGGGTAGCGATAAAGATCCCCTGGGTCTTTTAGCGGCAGGTATTTTTGGTGGTATGGCAATGGGACTTTCTGCATTAATGCAGGGTAAAGCTGCTGCACGCGCTGCGGATGCGCTTGCCGAAACCGGAAAAGGTGCTGCAAATTATTTTATGGTGATCGGTATCGTTGAAACTGTGGCGCTTTTCGTTATGGTATTCTTACTCCTCATGCTTTAAAAAAGGTGAGACGTGAATCGTAAGACGTAAGACGTTAACGGTAAACGTTTTTCTGATGTTATTACATATAATCAAGCCCATCCTTCGGTGTGGGCTTTTTTATTTTGGAAAACGGAAAACTGTATGCAGTAAACAGTAGAATAGGCAACGAGAAGAAGAGAAAGGTAGGCCTAAACTTCTAAACCGCTAAACTTTGAAAATATATTTGAAATTCTCTCTATTATTGTAAATTAGGGTGTAACAAAATTAATAAAGTGAGGAAGATATGAAACGGTATAGATTTCTGTTGATTTTGGGCTTGATCCTAATGACCTTTTTGTTTGCTGAGAATTTTGAAAAAATCAAAACTTATCAGGTTGGCCCGGGCACGATATATTCTTACTACGAGGAACATTCTTATCCATGGGCTTTGCATGTAACAGAGATCGATCTTAAGAATCCTTATATAAAGATTGAAACCAAAAAAGCAGGTGACCTGATCTTCGGGCGTGAAGGTACGAATTCTATGAGTTCTCGTTCTGATGTTGCGGGACACAGGGTAGTTTCAGCCATAAATGGTGATTTTTATAATACGACAAATGGCCAACCGATCAACAATCAGGTGTTAAATGGTGAATGCATTCAAGCAAGAACCTATTCACGCTCAGCATTTACTTATCACGAAGGCGGAATCCCTTCTATTGTTATTCCAAGTTTTTCCGGTTTGATTATATCGAAAGATACCACAGATAGTACTGTTTCTCATTCTCTGAACTCGGTAAATATGACGCGTTATACAAATAATATTGTCATTTATAATAGTTACAAAGGAAGCTCAACGCTAACAAATGAATGGGGATATGAATGCCTCGCTAGTCCAATATCGCAATGGTATGTAAATGACACGGTATATTGTGTTATTGAATCCAGACAAGATGGTGTGGGCAACATGACGATATCTGAAGGGAAATTTGTTATTTCCGGCCATGGAACAGGTGAGGAATTTTTAAAAAACTATTGTAACCTTGGTGATACTGTCAAAATCATGCAGAGTTTTGCCAATTCACCTGCCCGTATGACCCAATATATCGGTGGTGGTCCATGGATGTTGCGAAATGGCGTCGATGTAACTGCCGAAAATACTGAAGGGATCGGAGCAGATTTTTACGCAGTCCGCCATCCGAGAACAGCTGTAGGATTCAGCGCAGATTCATCCAAAGCCTATTTTGTGGTCGTTGATGGTCGTCTGGAACACAGTGTCGGAATGAACTTGCACGAATTATCCTCATTTATGAAAGAAATCGGTGCTGCACATGCTATCAATCTTGATGGTGGAGGATCTTCGACCTTCACCGTACGTTCGGATGTTATGAACATTCCCTCGGATGGTTGGGTACGTATTGTAGCAAATGCCTTAATGTGTGTTTCTTCAGCTCCGGATAGTGATCTTTCAATTGTACAGATCGAACGCGATAGTATCGCTGTCTATAAAAATAACACATTTGATGTTCCGATGTCCGGATGGGATATGTTCTATAATCCTCGTGATATCCCAAGTAGCTCCGGATTGAATGTTACCTATACGGCAGGACTTGGAAATTATTCCGAAGGTGAATTTACTACATCTGCAAATGATATGGATGGGTGCATTTATACGGATCTGGATGGTGTCTTAGATTCAATGAAAGTCCATATTATTTCCATTGATAGCTTAACCTTGTATCCCGCATCGGTAATGACCGATACTTTAAAACCAATTAATTTCTTTGTTTATGGCTGTCAGGACGGTGGAACAAAAGAATTGCTTAATAATGACATATTTGAATTTGAGCTATTGAATGAGGACATCGGTGATATCGGCAGTGATGGTGTTTTTACTCCTGCAATGACAGGTGAATCACAACTCCTTGTACATTACGGCGCTGATACGGATACCGCTTATATTCTCATAGAAAAAGGTGAGGGTGAAGTTGTAATTGATGAGGTTGAATTGCTTAGCGATTGGACTTTAAGTGGAATTGATTTGGATTCAAATTTAAGCACTATTCAGCTAATTGAAAGAGAAGCAGGTGATGGAAGTAAAGCATTACGAATTGATTATACAACAATCGGTGATGGAGAAATTGTTCTTAATGTAAATCCTAAACGTATCTATAGTGTGCCGTCAGAATATTTGATCGATGCCTTATCCGATGGTTTGAATCATCGTCTTTATTTGGTCTTTGATGATGCCAATGGCAATGAATATAAATTTAAAGCATCGGGTTATTTCAATAATCTAGAATTCGAAACAAAAATACTTTCCGCCGGTGCTATCATTCCAGGTGATGGCGCTGAATACTATCCCATGTATTTGAAGCAGATATATATTAATTTGGCAAATGGTATTCAAAGCGGAACCCTCTATTTTGATTTTATCCGCTGTACCTACCCGGGCTGGACAGCGATAGAGCAAGAAACGGGTGCTGGAATTCCATCCGATTTCCAATTGTTCCAAAATTATCCAAATCCATTTAACCCCACAACGGCTATCAGATATCAGTTGTCAGATATTAGTGAAGTTGATCTTTCGGTTTTTGATGTAAGCGGAAAAAAAGTTGCAACTCTAATACATGATTCACGTCCGGCAGGATCCTATTCTGTTGAATTTTCTGCCGAAACCCTTACAACGGGTGTTTACTTCTATCGTTTACAGGCCGGAAATTGGACCGATACAAAGAAAATGTTAATTATTAAATAAGGGATTGAATGAATAAAATGAAGAAGGTCATATTATTACTTTTAATGATATCCGTTGCCCTACAAGCAGTAGAGCCCAAACGTATCATATTGAATCTAACTGAAACGCCCGAAAGCTCAATGGCTGTCACTTTTCGTTTTTATGAAGAGATCGATACCGCTTATGTGCATTATGTGGAAAATGCCGATGATGTAAAATTACATTTGCGTGGTGATACACTTAAGGTGGTGCCAGAAATTGCATATACCGATACAACAAATGAAGTAGCCCAATATGCCTGTTCTGCTATTTTAAAGGATCTTGAGATCAATACGAATTATGCTTACCGGGTAGGTGATGGAAAAAACTGGTCACCGTGGTATACTTTTACAACCGCTGAAAAAGGAAAAAAAGATTTTACTATGGTCTATCTGGGTGATCCCCAATGGGGATATAAAACTTATTTGCCGCGACTTTACGATGAAGCAATAAAGACCGTACCGGATGCTGCTTTGTGGTATGTCGCGGGCGATCTGGTTGATTACCCTTACGAAGACTGGCAATGGGATGCGTATTTTGAAGGTGCTCAAAAGGTATTTGCCAATTATCCCCATATCATGGCAGTCGGTAATCATGCCTATTTGTGGGCTTATCGCGATCATCGCGATAAACTTCCGCCTACTTGGCAACCACACGTAACCCAACCGGAAAACGGACCCGAAGGCTTGGAAGAAACCTGTTACTATGTGGATTACCAGGGCGTGCGTTTTATTATTCTCAACGGTAACGAAAGACTTGAAGAACAATCCGAATGGTTAAAAAAAGTCCTGAAAAAGAATAAAAACAGATGGACGATCGTTGGAATTCATCAAGGCTTTTATCCTTGCGGGTGGGAACGTGATTACCCGAATTACCGGGCCCTTTTTATGCCGCTTTTTGAAAAATACGGCGTTCAGCTTGTCTTACAGGGGCATGATCACGCCTACACAAGAACTTATCCGCTCAAACAAGGTGAGATCATGGACGATCCCTCAAAAGGGGTTAATTATGTGATCTCTGTTTCGGGAGCCAAGCAGTATCCTATCAAATCAAAGTTTGACAGCCTATATGTTACAAAAGGCGAAGAAGGACAACAGTATTTTCAGACAATTGATTTTAGTAAAGATTCTTTAGTTTATAAAAGTTATACCGCAACCGGTAAATGTCACGACAAGCTTGTGATAAAAAAATAACTCAGGTTAGAAATGAAAAAGCTACACGACTGGAATAACGTAGACATCATTATTAGAAATGCCTTGATCGAAGACATTGGACCCGGTGATGTCACGTCTCTTGCCATGCAAGTTGAATTACAGGCCGAAGCCAAGATCGTAAGTAAACAAAACGGGATCCTTGGTGGTGTTGAAGTAGCCAAGAGAGTCTTTGAGCTTTACGATAAGAACTTGAATATTGAGATATTTAAACAAGACGGCGATAAACTTAAAAGTGGAGATGTGATCCTCTCGATAAAAGGGGAAGGTCGCTCCATACTTACCTCTGAGAGAACCGCCTTGAATATAATTGGAAGAATGTCCGGTATTGCCACGATGACCGCAGCCTTTGTTGAAAAAACAAAGGGAACGAAATGCCGCATTCTCGATACCCGTAAGACCATGCCCAATCTGCGTATTTTGGATAAATATGCCGTTACCTGCGGCGGTGGGTACAATCATCGTTATGCGCTTTATGATATGATCCTGATCAAAGAGAACCATATCCGCTGGGCGGGTGGATTGGAAAAAGCATTGGAAGCGGCATTGGAATATGCCAAATCGAGAAACCTGGACATTGAAATTGAAGTCACGGATCTAGACGAGTACAAGAAAGCGATCCAATATCCTGTCAAAATGATCATGTTAGACCATTTTACCCTTGATGATCTTAGAGCGGCCGTGTCCATAGATCACGGCAAAATTCTTCTTGAAGCTTCAGGTGATGTTAATTTAAATACGATATCGGATATTGCGGAAACCGGAATTGATGTAGTATCTGTCGGCGCATTGACACACTCCGTGATCAATTTCGATTTTTCACTTTTATTTCATGAACTCTGATAAATTAAAACCATTTTGTTTGTTCATTGTTGGCCCCACAGCCAGCGGAAAGACAGCATTGTCTTTAGAATTGGCAGAATATTTAAATGCTGAGATCATTTCTGCCGATAGTCGACAGATCTATCGATATATGGATATCGGTACGGCGACACCGACAGAAGAAGAGCTTACGCGGGTAAAACATTATTTCATTAACGATCTTGATCCCGATGAAAAATTCTCAGCGGGGGAATTCGGCGTAGAAGCTCGCAAGATCATTAAAGAAAAGATCGAAGCAGGAAAAAATATTATTGTGAGCGGGGGATCGGGACTCTATATCCAGGCGATAAGAGGAATGATCTCCGATACTCTTTCAAGTGATGAATCCGTAAGAAATGCAATTCTTATAAAAGGGGATAAAAAGGGTTGGCTCGCTTTGTTTGAAGAGTTGGAAAAGATCGATCCGGAATATGCAAAGAGCATTGATGCACAGAATCCAAAACGAGTTTGCCGGGCATTGGAAATTTGGGAAATGACCGGAAAGAAGCCTTCAACAGTTTTTAAAGAACAGGATAATAAGTTCCCATGGAAACATGTGGTCATCGGACTAGACCCCGATCGAAAATTACTATATGAACGTATTGATCGGCGCGTTCTTGAAATGATCGATGGCGGATTGATAGATGAAGTTAAAGCTTTGATTGATAAAGGTTATTCCGCTGACTTGAATGCGCTGAATACAGTCGGTTATAAAGAGATCATCGCTTATCTGGATGGAGAATTGGATAAAGAGACGGCTATATCGGAGATCCAGAAGAATACCCGACGATTCGCAAAGCGGCAAATGACCTGGTTTAGGAAATATTCGCCCGATCATTGGATAACATTCAATCAGGAACCGAATCTCTCTGATATCGTAGAAGAAGCTAAAAAAATAATTGTTGCCTGCCGACCGTAGTCCCGATGTTTCGGGACGAAGGCTGGAAGCGATGAAACGTTGAAACGTTGAAGTGTTGAAGTGTTGAAGTGTTGAAAAATGTTGAAGAACGTTAAAATATCACTTAGACTGTCATCCTGATCCGTCAGCTGACGGAGAAGGATCTATTCATGAGATGGTGTTGTTGAAATGTTGAAAAGCCGGGAGAAATTTCAAACTCAGGATTATTGATAAAGCATTTTGAAAAATAAAAGTCTATACATAAATTTGCCTCAAACAAGGAGTGTTTATGCCCAAAGCTGAAGGACTGTTTCTACCATTTGAAGATCATAGCCATATCCGGCCGGATCTTCTTGAGACGCTTCCATATGAAGGCGAAGAGCAAACCATACATTTGAATTATCCCGAATTTTCTGCAGTGTGTCCTTTTAGCGGTCTCCCGGATGTGGCCTCGGTTTATGTTTCATACGTTCCAAAGGACAAGATCGTTGAATTGAAATCATTGAAATATTACTATATGTCCTTCCGGAATGTGGGAATATATCAGGAAGATATGACAAACAGGATATACAAAGATCTGACATCACTGTTGGATCCTCAAAGTTTATATATTGAAACGATCTATAATGTTAGGGGTGGTATCGAGACCACCTGTGAAATTGGACAAAAAATAAAGGAAGAAAAATGAGATCCTATCTTATCCCCGTATTAATTGCTTTTCTGTTGCTAATAGGATGTAGCGGAGAAGGTTACATTGAAGTTAATAACAATACGCCATCTTCGATCATGGTAAGCGTGAACAATGCCGCCGACGAAGTTGTTCTGGCCGGCGATACCAGCCAAACTTATAACGTAGCTGTCATGAAAGGTGTAGCGAACAATATTTCTGTTGATGCCACCGGTGAATGGGTGGGTAATTATACCGGTACTGTTTCACTGACTGACGGAGCTACGATTGTTCATCGTATTAATCCACAAGTCGCGGATCTTACAATTACCAACCTGTCTGTTGATTCGGCAAATTGTGTGATCGAAAACTATGATACCTTGTTTTTCGACGGTGATGACAGTCAAACCGGTAAATTCACAGTTGACGGTAGTGTTGTAGTCGGATATGCAGGTCGCTATATGTTCTATGAAACCGAAACAATGAATTGGTTTCCGGGTTCAACATATAGTTATGAATTGGTGCCGAACGCCTGCGAGATCCAATTAAATAATATTCATCCGACTTGGACGATCTATTATGTTTATTTAAGTCAAAGCACAGATACTGATTTTGATCTTGATAATGATAATCTTGGAGATGATGTGATTGAGTCGGGATATGGCTATGTCTGGAAAGCGACGGGAGATATTGGATGGGACGTTCGCGTACTGGCGGGAGACCCGCATCCGGACAGCCTGTTGTATGCTTACGATTATTATGATACGGGTATTTGCACTTCCGATGTTGTCTGGGTTTATGAATTTCCAACTATTTTTGATGCAGTACAAGTAGCCAAGATTGCTAAAACTGATATAAGTAAACTAACTAATATAAAATCCGGTTCTTTAAATAAAGTTAATAACATGAGTATAGAACCTACACGCATCGAAAAGATCAGAAAAGTCGATGCGGGAAAAGCCGGATTGAAGGCTTTGAGAAAATAATAGTTTTATTAATGAGTAAATTGTAGGGGTGTATTGCATACGCCCCTTTTTTATTATTAATAAATAAATTGTTTTTACACTTTGTGTTCAATAAATTTATATACAAAACTATTTAGGGATGGAATGAAAAAGATCAACATTATATTGATTGCGGGATTGATCATTATATTTGGATGTTTCAAGCAAAACAATGAAGGATATCTTGAAGTAGTTAATCATTCTACGGAAAGTATTAGTATTGGCGGATTTGATCAAGGATATGAAACGATAGCATCCGGAGATACATCAAAAGTATACACTTTCGATTTAGGTGAAGATCCGCATAGATGGTTTAATGTTGAAGTCGGCGGCTATTATTTTACTACCCTTGCACAATGGTATTATAATACTCCCTACTGGGGTTATTCTGAAGACGTTTGTATTCATAACGGTAATAAAACTACCCTTGATATATATAATTATCTTGTCGCAAGCAGTCTTACCATAACAAATCTTACGTCTTCACCCGCATCGTATTTCTTGAATTTTTATCGTTCCGATTTGTCTTGGTATATAGACCCCGAAGGATTGAATAGATGGAATCTCAATATTCCACCGGATGATAGTTTCCACTTTAGTTTTCGTATTTATGAACCATATGTAATTGATACAACGGTTATGATCTCGGGTGGCGAGCACTTGAATGTGGATGTATATCCCGAATAATTTATTTTACATAACTTGATAGTGAACAATGATAAATAATATTTTGTGTGAGAAGTATTAATGAAATCGGTCAATTATCTTTTTCTGGTTGTTTTTATTTTTCTTTTTGGATGTTTCAAGCAAAGCAACGAAGGTTATCTGGAAGTAGTTAATTTATCATCCGATAGCATCAATATATTTGGCTTTGGAAAAGGTGATGAAACAATTGCTGCCGGAGATACATCAACCATGTATACATTTGAATTGGGTGAATATGAACATATATGGTATACTATTTACGCCAGAGGAAAATATATTAATGAGATGGGGGGTAGATATCCCAATGTCTATCTTAGTTACTATCGGGATGTATGTATTCATGATGGTAGTAAAACCATACTTGAAATAACTGATTATCTTGATGAATGCAGTGTTACCATAATAAATAAAACAACGTATTATATATCATATGTGGCCGGACCGCGGGATGATCTGTGGAGTTTTTTGTATCCCGAAGAAACTGATGTATGGGATTTTAGGGCACCGATAGACGATGTCTGGAATTTTACAATAACTGTTATGGAACCTTTTCGATTTGATACAACGGTCGCGGTCTCGGGTGGCGAGCATTTGAATGTAGAGATACTTTCTCAATAAGTATTCAAGACAAAATGGTTGACAAATTCCATGTTAAAGGATGTGGGTGGCTTTTTCTCTTTAGTATGTATAGTGTATTTTAAGTTGATTTTTTATATCTAAGCAAGGCAATGAAAGAAACCAAAGTCCAAACACCTTCAAGAATAATAAAGGGAAGGTATTTCATCAGGATCGAGGCGGTACAGGCCATCCCGGCTCCTATTAAATTCAGTAGAATAAAACTTAGATCTCTTTTTTCGAGTTTCCCCAGAATACTTAGAATATAGGCCAGGAGTATTTGAAATACTCCGATAAATCCGATCCAGTCTATAATGCTCATTTTGCTCTTAGCTTATTTTTATATTTCGTTTGCAACGCTGTAAGGAAATTCCTAAGGTATTGATCCAGACACGGCCGATAGGAAGGATGACCGGGCTTACGGAAAAAAGCACTTAACTCATGTTTGCTGAGTTTTACACCGACCAATTCGAATAAATCGATCATGTCATCAGCTTTAAGATCCAATGCTATTTTTAGTTTCCGAAGGATTATATTGTTGGTCAAATGATATTCCGCTTCGGGTGGGGGACCTTCTTTTCTTCCGCGGGTTTCGATGATCAAACCATTGAGGAAAATGGACAGCTCAATATCTGTAAGTTCTTTTAATAAGGGATCATCCTTTTTTTTCAGCCAGTCGCGTACATCCGTTTTTCTGACATCGTGATCGGTCAGTTTAAAAATGGCAATTATATCCTGATCACTGTAATTGAACATGTAACGGATACGTCTTAGTATGTCATTATTGGTCATTTGCTATGTCGTTTCATTTATTGATTATAAAAAAATAATTATTTAATTACGGCTTTCAAATACTCAGCCCAGATCTTGTATCCTGCGTCATTAGGGTGTAACCCGTCTTTAACCAAGTCATCATTAATATAGTCCGAGCCCTCTTTGATGAAAAGTGGGTAGATATTAACAAAGGTCATATCATTCTTTTTTGCCAATTTCTCGATAAAAACGTTCAGGTCCCTGATCATGTCCGGCGGACAGTTTTTCCATCTTGGGGAAGTGGGGAGGATAGAATGCAGATAGACATCATAATGATAGTTTTGAACTATTTGTTTGACCATCTTGCGATATAAGTACTTTATTTCCTTTTCGTTTCGTTTAGCGCCGATATCGTTGATACCGATCAAAATAAAAAGTTTTGCGCTATCTACATTACCAAGACAAACGTCCATTCTTTCGATCATGCCGTCTATATGATCCGATACGATACCTCTGTTAACGGATTTCAAGTCGGGGAAATATGTGTCCAGATCAAAACCTTCGATAATGGAATTACCAAAGAATATGGCAGTTCCTTCTTTTATGCTGTCCTTTTCGTTTATAAATGTCACCATCCGTTGATGCCAATGGGCATAATCGTTCAAAGGGTTAATGTTCGTCATTGAAGTTTGACAGGACGAGAATATCGTTGCTATAACGATCAATGAAATGAGTATTTTTGATGTTTTCATATTATTCAACAGTTTTGAGTTTTCGCTCTTCGAGCTACACACGGCAGGCACTCCGTTCAGAATGACAGTTCCCTAAACCACTAAACCTTCTTACACAACTAAACGATTTAATGCCGCTAAACAAGCAGTCTCAGTTCTTAAGCGCCGATTTGTCAGCAGAACAGGCTGTGCAGAGTGTTGAAGAGCCAATTTAACTTCATCCGGATGAAATCCGCCTTCCGGACCGATAAGAACAAGATAATCCTTTACAGCCATTCCGCCTTCCATTTGCGGGTAATCATCTTGATTATCACAGATAAAGGTGATCTCATCACGTTTTTGCTTAATAAATTCATTAAAGGGTACAGGATCGTGCAAAATTGGCAGGTAAGAGCGTCCACATTGCTTTAACGCCGAAAGAATGATCTTCTCGCTGCGTTCACGTTTAAGGCTCTTCACGACGGTATATTGCGTCATTAAGGGGTAAATGTCATGTACGCCCAATTCTACGGCTTTTTCGAGCATGATCTCCCAATGAGCGGGTTTTATAATACCAACGGCCAAAGATACCCGGTTTTCAGGTTCACCGAATTTCGGGTGTCGTTCCAATATTTCGCATTTAGTATTTTCTTGATCGATCTCAAGGATCTTAGTTTTATATGAGCTGCCTTTGCCGTCACTGATCCAGATCGTGTCGCCGGGTCTTTTACGCATAACGCGACTAAGGTGCTGGTGCTCACCGGCTTCAATAAAGATGTTTTTATCTTCTTTATGTTGAGAAAAAAAGAATTGTTCGTGTGCCATTAGAAATATTTTCCATAATTCATGACGATTGCGGCACCATTCCAACTTGTTTTCAGAAAATCTTCATCCACGGATCGATTGAAATGATTGATCTCATACCCCAAAGCAACAGTTAAAGATGATCTTTTTTCCATCATAAAATCAAGACCAAAATGAAAGTGAGAATAAAAACCGAGATAGAATCCGGCATCCTGATATCGGGAGAAATTTGCCCAGGGATCGTTGTCCGTATCAATAGCCAGAACCGGACCGGCCTGGAGTGATACAAAAGGTGCAAATGTGTTGGCTAACTGCCGTGTAAAAAAGTGTTTTTTTACAAAAAGTCCCGCTTTGACGAAATCAAGATGAATGGTATTCAGTTTCATGGTATAACCGGTATAGGGATCGGTCCATGTGTATTCTTTTCCGCTGGAAACAAAGGTCCAGTTCGCTTGAATGCCCACATGCAAATTGTCAAGAAGTCGCCATTGCATCATGCCGCCCAGACTGGAACCGTAATCGGTCATTCGAAGATCTATGCTGTTGATCTTTTTAACTTGCCCCATTGAAGTATATGAGGCTGCAGATAAAAGCTGGAAAGCTATAAATAATATGATCAGGGCACGTTTCATGATCTGTCTCCCAATACTTGTTCATAAATATAAGTCATCCCCAGTAAGGTCAGTGACTTATCCACTTCCTGAATATAACCGGAATGCGGGGCGATCACTTCGGATAGTCCGCCCGTAGCGATAACTGTGACATCTTTTTCACCCCATTCAATAATAATTCGTTTTATCATCCCGTCTATCTGATCAATAGTTCCCCACATCAGACCCGATTGCAAGCTGTCGCGTGTTTTGGTCCCTATGATCTTCTTCGGGAAATCAAAGCTGACTTTCGGCAGTTTTGCGGCTCGTTGGAACAGATCCCTGCCCGCAGTTTCCAATCCCGGCATGATCACGCCACCAAGGTATTCCCGCTTTTTGGATACCACATCAAATGTTGTGGCGGTTCCCATATCAACAACGATCAGAGGTCCGGAATGTTTCTCCAATGCACCGACAGCATTGCATATACGATCTGCGCCAACTTCGGAAGGATCATCATAATTTATTTTCAGATCAATAGGGAGGGTGTGGTCTACAATAAGGGTTTCATGCTTTGTCAAACTCTTGCATACTTCTTGAAAAGGACCTGTTAAGCGGGGGACTACAGAGGAAATTATGGCTCCATTAATATCAACGGGTTTAATTTTTAATTCAGATAACATATTTTCTATAGAAGAAGTATAATCAGGAACGGATAATAGGGGTGTGCTGGGAATACGAATGGAAACCAAAGGCTGTTCGCCTTTCATAAGAGCGATGACCACGTGAGTATTGCCAATATCGATGCAAAGAAGTTTGCGCATCATCTTACCCCAGTCTTTTTATAATAATATCTCTCGCAACAGCTTGATCGGCCTGTCCTTTTGATATCTTCATGACCTGTCCGATAAAGAAGGTCAAAAGCTTGGTTTCACCCTCTTGATAGCGTTTCACAATGACATCATTATCTGAGATGATCTTGTTTATCATACTTTCCAATTCTAAACTGTCGGATATCTGTTTCAAACCTTTTTCTTCGATTATGCTTTCAGCTGATCTGCCACTTTTCGTCATATCGTCAATGACAGCTTTCGCTGTTTGTGCAGTGATCTCTTTTTTGTCTAAGAAAACTAAAAGTTCGGCAAGTGCTTCCGGGGAAACGGGTGATTCGCTTATATTTTTCCCTGTATCGACCAGGATACGCAGGACTTCGTTTCGCACCCAATTCAAGACCAATTTCGGATTATTGAAATATTTAAGTGTTGCCTCAAAATAATCTGCAATTTCTTTTTCTGAAGTTAAAACGCTTGCATCTTCCGAAGTAAAAGAAAAGCTATCAATAAAACGTTGTTTGCGTTCAGCCGGAAGTTCCGGAAGTAGCTTGCGCATCTTTTCTATCCACGCTTCATCAACAAATACGGGAGATAGATCCGGTTCGGGGAAATAGCGATAATCATGAGAGTCTTCTTTTGAGCGCATGGATTTTGTTTTTCCGTTTTGTTCATCCCAAAGCAGGGTCTGCTGTATGATTTTACCGCCTGACTCAAGAACTTCCTTTTGACGATTGGCCTCATAGATCAATGCACGCTCTACATTGCGGAAAGAATTCATGTTCTTCAATTCCGTGCGCGTGCCCAATTCCTTCTGACCTTTTGGTTTGAGTGAAATATTGGCATCACAGCGCATGGAGCCCTCTTCCATATTACAGTCAGAGACTTCCGTATATCGAACGATCTGTTTCAAGGTCGTCAAATAAGCATAGGCTTCTTGAGGAGAAGACATATCAGGCTCGCTGACGATCTCCAGTAGGGGAGTCCCGCAGCGGTTAAGATCCACAAGTGTTCCGGATTCACTGTGCATGGATTTTCCCGCATCTTCTTCCATATGAATACGGGTCAGTCCGATACGTTTTTCTTTACCGGCCACTTCGATATCGACATATCCTTTATAGCAGATCGGATCATCGAATTGTGATATCTGATAGCCTTTGGGTAAATCGGGGTAGAAATAGTTTTTTCTTGCGAAAGTGCTGTTTGGACGAATGGTGCAATGGGTTGCCAATCCCAGCTTAATGGCAGAATTAACAAGTTCTTTATTTAAGACGGGCAAAGATCCCGGATAAGCCAAACAAACGGGACATACATGAGTATTGGGGGAATCTCCGTAATTAACTTTACAAGAACAAAAGGCTTTTGTATTTGTGTTTAACTGTGCGTGTACTTCCAAACCAATTACGATATCCCAATCCATGCGGTCTCCTGAATTTTAGATTCAAATTTAAAGAGATAAAGTTTAAATACCAAACAGAGAATCGAAAGACGTAAAACCTAGGACGTGAGATATGAGATAAATTCGTTGAAGAGAGATGAGTCAAGAACCGTAAAATCCTGCACTTGAAAACCATATGGCAAAAATGTAGGGAACAGACACCTGTCGGGCGTAGCCCCGACATTTCGGGGCGTAGACTGATGCCTGTCCCGATTTTCATAGATAATAATTAGCTAACGAAATTAGAATGGAAAAAAACATAAAAATTTACTATATTTAGTAATGAAGAAAAAATACACAAAAATACTCTTATTGATCCTGAGCATTCTATTGCTGTTTTCCGCCTGTACCGAACCGGAAGAGATCGAGAATCCTCTTATTGGAACATGGAAGTATATGAATTATCAGACGGGCGACTGGGAAAAGATCACTTTTAGAGAAGATTTGACCTATCGCCTGGAAAATTACAACGGAACAAGCTATGAAAGTGTAGTGATCACAGGTAATTATCACTTCGACGAAGAAAAGTATGTTTTTGAACGCAGGGGATTAGATGATATTGGATTTTTCTACGAGATTTCCGGTAACAATCTTATTGTTACTTATGGCAAAACATATGTTCGTCAGTAATAAGAAATTCTATTAATTCTTCACTTTAAAAAGAGATAGTGAAACTTTGAAAATAATTGTAAATTACAAGCTGAACATGATATTTATTATATGAGATCTGAAATTATCAACCCGGAACTTGGGTCCTTAGATGAAGAGCTTGAATTTACGCTCCGTCCACGTTCGTTCGACGAGTTTATCGGACAAAAGAAACTGCTTGAAAAATTGAAGATATATATTGAAGCGGCACGAAAGCGAAATGAGCCGCTTGATCATGTACTCTTGTTTGGCCCTCCGGGATTGGGAAAGACAACCCTGGCACATATTATTGCCATTGAATTGAATACCGGAATTAAGACATCTTCAGGTCCCGTTCTTGAGCGAGCAGGTGATCTTGCCGGAGTTCTGACCAATCTGGAAAAAGGAGATGTACTGTTCATTGACGAAGTGCATCGCATGAACCGGGTAGTTGAAGAGTATTTGTATTCCGCCATGGAAGATTTTCGTATTGACATTATGATCGATAAAGGGCCAAGTGCCCGAAGCATACAGTTGAATCTTGAGGGCTTCACTTTAGTCGGAGCCACCACAAGAGCCGGATTATTGACATCACCGATTCGTGACCGTTTTGGCATAATTGTGCGTATGGATTACTACACGCATAAAGAATTGCTGCAGATCGTTATGCGTTCAGCTAAACTTCTAAATGTAGAGATCACGAAGGAAGGCGCCATTGAGTTAGGCAAACGCTCGCGCGGCACTCCCCGTATAGCGAATCGCATTTTAAAACGCTGTCGTGATTATGCTGAAGTAAAAGGAAATGGGGTGATCACAAAAGAAATTGCTGATTTGGCACTGCAAATGCTGGAAATTGATGAAATCGGTCTTGATAGTATGGATAAAAGAATACTATTGACATTGGTGAATCATTTTGAAGGCGGCCCTGTAGGTTTGCAGAATCTTGCAGTGGCTATCGGGGAAGAAGCAGATACCATTGAAGAAGTATATGAGCCATTTTTAATACAAGAGGGGTTTTTGCAACGTACTGCACGGGGACGTGTTGCACTTGACAGGACCTATAAACATCTGAATCTTAAAAGACGTAAACCCAATTCTCAGGGGAGTTTGTTCTATGACGAAATTTGAGATATTCAATACGCAGCCTAAGGCATTTAGACTATCAGATTTTGATTTTGATCTGCCGACTGAACGTATAGCCCAATATCCGAGTGATAAACGCGGTGAAGACCGTTTGATGGTTGTTGACCGTCAAAAAGGAACCTATACACATCATAAGTTTTCTGAGGTAAAGAAATTCTTACTGCCCAGCGATTGTCTGGTTTATAACAATACCAAAGTATTTCCGGCACGCCTATTTGCCTCAAAAGATAAAACCGATTCAGAGGTTGAGGTATTTTTACTGCGTTCTCTTGAAGATCAGATATGGGAAGTTTTGGTAAAACCGGCACGCAAAGTACGCATTGGCAATAAATTACGTTTTACGGATAAGATCTATGCCGATGTGATAGACAATACTATTTCCGGCGGTCGTGTGATCCGACACAATTGCAGTAAAGCATCTTTTATGAAATATGTGATGGCAAGCGGAAAATCACCGCTGCCGCCATATATCAAACGCGAAAGTGAAGAACTGGACAAAGAGCGTTATCAGACTGTTATGGCTAAAGAGCTGGGGGCAGTTGCAGCACCGACAGCAGGATTGCATTTTACCGATCCTATGTTGGCTCAAATTGAGAAAAAAGGCACCAAGATAACCAATATCACCTTACATATTGGTTTGGGGACTTTTCGTTCCGTACAGGTTGAGGATCTGCGTCGTCATCAAATGGATTCCGAATATTTTAAGATATCTAAAAAGACAGCCGCTTTGATCAATACCACTAAGAGCAGTGGCGGCCGCATCGTTGCAGTGGGTACTTCTACAGTTCGTGCTTTGGAATCATCACTGATATCGGGTGCGGATGTGAATCCCAAAAGCACCTGGACAGATAAATTCATTTATCCGCCATATGATTTTCAAGTCGTCGATGCCTTGATCACAAACTTTCATCAACCAAAATCTACTCTTATCATGATGGTATCCGCTTTTGCTCATCATGATCTTATCATGGAAGCTTACGCTGAAGCCGTTAAAGAAAAATATAATTTCTACTCCTACGGTGATGCGATGCTGATAATTTAGTAACTGGTATATAATAAATGTAGGGGACAGGCATGCCTGTCCCTTTTCTTTGCAATAATCTTTTAAAAACATTATAATTACATAATGAAAACTTCAAAACACAAATTGTCCGTCATCATTCCCGCCGCCGGTGCGGGAAAACGCATGGAGCGTGAGATCCCGAAGATCCTCATTCCTCTCAATGGAAAGACTATTTTAGAGCATACTATTCGTGGTTTTTTTAATGTGAATGTTCATGAGATGATCGTTCCCGTCTCTAAAGAGATCCATGCCGAAGTTGAAGAGCTCTGCAATAAACTGGATGCACCTTTTTCTATTCGGATTGTCACCGGGGGAGCACAGCGACAGGATTCCATATGGAATGCATTGAAAGTATTGGATAAGGGTACCACGATCGTTGCCGTCCATGATGCTGCCCGACCATTCTTTGATCCCGGGATCATTGATAAAGCTTACTCCTTACTTGAAAAATATGACGGAGTGATTGCCGCTGTTCCTGCTACCTATACAATGAAGCAAGTAAAGAACAACACTGTGGAGCATACGCTTTCCCGTGAATTGCTCTGGCAGATCAATACGCCTCAAATATTTCATAAAGAAGTGCTCGTATCAGCTTATGAAAAAGCTTATAAAGACGGTTTTTATGGAACAGATGATGCCATGCTGCTTGAACGGATGGGAAAAAGAGTTAGTGTTATTAATGATATTCCCCACAATATCAAGATCACGACCCCGGCAGATCTTTATTCTGCTGAATGGATCATATCAAAAGATAAAGGAGTCGCCATGCAGCGAATCGGACAAGGATATGATGTGCATAGATTGGTTGAGGGTCGTAAACTGATCCTTGGGGGAGTTGATATTCCACATGAAAAAGGACTTGAAGGGCATAGCGACGCCGATGTTCTGGTTCATGCGATCATGGATGCTATTTTAGGTGCTGCCGCATTGGGAGACATTGGAAAGCATTTCCCGGATACCGATGATAGGTATAAGAATATCGATTCCATGTTCCTGCTTTACGGGATAAGAAAATTAATGGAAGTTAATGGATATAGCATTCAAAATATTGATGCAACGCTGATACTTCAAACGCCAAAAGTTGCTCCATATATTGAAGAGATGCGCAAAAACATTGCCGGTAAATTGGGTGTGAAATTGGAGCAAGTGTCCGTAAAGGCCACTACGGAAGAAGGACTCGGTTTTACCGGTCGAGAAGAAGGCGCTGCCGCTATGGCCATTGCTATGCTGAATAGGAAATAGATGGATCTATTCCACTCGATCTTAGAATTATTTTCACAATTAGAGCCCATTCACTATATGTTATTGGTGTTCTTGGCCTATTTTATTGAGAATATATTTCCTCCCTTACCCGGAGATACCATGTTGGTATTTTCCGCCTATGTTTTTGGTCTATATTTTAATGTCGGTGATTTTATTTGGCTGTACGGATTCAGTGTGCTGGGCGCCATACTGGGATTTATGTTGATGGTATTTCTTGGAAAACGATTCGACAGGCAATTTTTTGTAGAAAAGAATTGGAAATTCGCATCCTCTGATTTTATGATCAAGGGTGAAAAATATATGGACCACTATGGTGCCTGGATGGTACTCGGGAATCGTATATTTTTCGGCATGCGTCCGGTGATCGGACTGGTCAGTGGGATGTCAAAATTAAAATGGTATCATATTTTGATCCTGGTTACCGTTTCCTCACTGGTCTTTAATGCCGTATTTATGCTTTTGGGTTATGTCCTGGGACAGAATTGGGAGCTTATCGAGTCTATTTTGAAAAAATATTCCATATTCACCATCTTTGCCCTGGCAGGATTGATCGTTTTTGCTATCCTCAAAATTCGACGTCATGAACCGAAATCATAATTCGCAACATCTGACTTCCAGCTCTCTGATAGCCCCTGAACCGATAACCTCCCAAACTCCTAAATGTATCTTTCATTAATCAAAATATCGCATTGAAATTTCTGTTTGCATCCGTAAATTATCGTGAAGAAAATTGTTCATACAAGGAGAATACATGAACGTTGTGACGCGTTTTGCACCCAGCCCTACGGGATATGTCCATGTCGGCAGTCAACGGACCGCCTTATATAACTATATTTTTGCCCGCCAGCAAAAAGGTAAATTCATTCTGCGAATAGAAGATACGGATCAAAACCGTTATGTTGAAGGTGCTGTAGAGAATTTACTTTCCTCACTCGAGCAACTTGGAATTGAATTTGATGCGGGTCCCGGAAAAGAGGATGGAAAAGGTCCGTATTTTCAAAGCGAACGCAATGAGATTTATAGCCGGGAAGTCAAAAAACTCATGGACGATGGAAAAGCGTATCGTTGTTTTTGCAGTGAAAAACGACTTGATACCCTACGCAAAGAACAGATGGAGGAACAAATCCCTACGGGCTACGATGGCAAATGTCGATCCATTAAAAGGGAAGTTTCAGATGAACGGGCAAAAACGGAGAAATTTGTTATCCGGTTGAAAACCCCAAGAGAAGGGATATGCGAATTTGAAGATATCGTTCGTGGTGAAGTAAAGATTGCATGGTTCCAGATAGATGATCAGGTTTTAGTAAAATCTGATGGTTTCCCAACCTATCATCTTGCCAATGTAGTGGATGATCATTATATGGAAGTCACTCATGTCATTCGCGGTGAAGAATGGCTTCCTTCAGTTCCCAAACACCTTTTTCTTTATGAATGCTTTGGTTGGGATGCTCCGCAAATGGCGCATTTGCCGCTGCTATTAAATCCCGATCGTTCAAAACTCTCAAAACGCCAGGGAGATGTGGCAGTTGAGGATTATCTGAAAAAAGGTTATACGCCTGAAGCTTTAAATAACTTTCTCGCATTAATGGGCTGGAATCCGGGTGGAAAGAGCGAGATCTATACCATGGATGAATTGATCAAAGCTTTTGATATCAATAAGATCACCAAAGCCGGCGCCGTCTTTGATGTCCAAAAACTAGATTGGATGAATGGTCAGTATATCAAGAATATGGAGGTTGAAAGATATTTGAATGAAGCCCGTAAATGGCTTGGTGATCTTGAGGTCAATGAAGACAAGCTGGATACTGCACTTATGGCGGTAAAAACCTCGCTAACAACTTTTAAAGAGATCCCTTCAAAAATTGCCGTATTTACCGGGGATCCCGTTGAACCGGATCTTGAGGGTACTGAAATGCTTGAATTTGAATCGACAAAAGAAGTATTTGAAGCTTATGTCGAAAAAATCACAGCATTAGACGAATTGAAAAGTGATGATTTTAAAAATATTATGAAAGAAATTCAAACAGAAATGGGTGTAAAAGGAAAGTACCTGTGGATGCCGATTCGAGTCGGTTTAACCGGTGCAGTACATGGTCCTGAATTGGGATATATTGTAGAATATTTAGGCAAAGAAGAAAATATCAAGCGGATAAATCATTGGATTAATTAAAATATTTAAAATGATGTAAAGCGAACCGAGGCTTCGGGGTGCCTTTACAATTTTAACACAAAGATGAAAACCCTAACATCACATGCAAAACTCAATTTAAGCCTGCGCGTACTTGGCCGCAGACCGGGTGATGGATATCACTTGCTTGAAACGATCTTTCAAGAAATTGATCTTGCAGATGAAATTCAGATCGAGGAGATTGAACAACGTGGTTTGTTTCATGAACGATTTAGCTTGACATGCAATGAACCGAACATCCCAACCGATGACGGTAATTTGATCATGAAAGCGATTTGGGCAATGACCCCGTTCTTGCCTGCAGATATGGGTGCAAGAATACGTTTGACAAAACATATACCTGCGGGAGCAGGTCTTGGCGGTGGATCTTCCAATGCTGCAACAACCTTAAAGTGGTTAAATAAGTGGGCAAGATTGGATGAAAAAACTCTTGTAGAAATTGCGGTGAAACTTGGTGCTGATGTGCCGTTTTTCTTGAAAGGCGGAACACAATACGCAACCGGGATCGGGGATATATTAAGTCCGATCGTCATTCCAAAAGACTGGTGCGCAGTTCTGGTTTTCCCCGGTCAGCAAATATCTACACCTTGGGCCTATGAACAATTAAAAATATCCTTGACTGCGAAGCCAAAAAAAGCTATAATACCCAGCCAATTGGAAAAAGAATTTAATTGGCGGTTTTTTGAAAATGATTTTGATATAGCAATCATACCATCATATCCGGAAATCGGTGAGATAAAAGAGCATCTTTATAAAGAAGGTGCCGTCTATGCCGGTTTGTCGGGCTCAGGCTCGACTGTGTTTGGGATTTGCGAATCGTGCGAAATTGCAAAGCGGGTAGTTTCAGCATTTAAAAATGCTGTAATAACTCATCCGATCTAAACCTTCGGGGGTCGTTCAATGGCAGGACAGTTGGTTTTGGTCCAACCGATCGGGGTTCGAATCCCTGCCCCTGAGCACGTGAACAAAAAGCCTGAGCATATTTATTCAGGCTTTTTTTTTATAATAGGAAAAAAAGGAGAGTTGCAATGAAAGACAATGAATTGAAAGTATTCTCAGGGTCGTCCAACCCGGAACTTGCAAAGAAAATTTGTAAAGCTATGGATATAGAATTGGGCGCATTGACTACAAAGAAATTCTCTGATGGTGAGATATGGGTTCGCTTTGATGAGAACATTCGCGGTCAGGATGTATTTATCATTCAATCAACAGGACAACCTGCGGACAATCTGATCGAACTGCTGATCATCATTGATGCTGCAAAACGTTCTTCTGCCGGCCGGATCACGGTAGTGTTGCCTTATTACGGTTATGCACGACAGGACAGAAAAGATCAACCGCGTGTTCCTATTTCCGCCCGACTTTTCATGGATATGATCGTGAAAGCAGGCGCAAACAGGATCATTGCCATGGATCTTCATTCTATGCAGATCCAGGGTTATGTGAACATACCCTTTGATCACCTCTTCTCTCGTCCTGCCCTGATGAAACATTTCAGAGAACATGGTTTATTCGATGATCCAAATCTGATGGTTGTTTCACCGGATATGGGTTCGGTTGCCCGTTCCAGATCGCTAGCGATGTATATGCAAAAAGGACTGGCAATTATTGATAAACGCCGTACTTCACATAACAACGCCGAAGCTATGAATATTATCGGTGACGTGAAGGGAAAGCGTTGCTTGATCTTTGATGATATGGCAGATACGGCAGGTACCTTGGTTGCGGCTGCAAAACACCTAAAAATGGAAGGCGCTTCAGAAGTGATATGCGCGTTTACTCATGCGGTGCTTTCAGGTCCGGCGATCGAGCGTTTGAAAAATTCGGAAATATCAAAGATCTATACGACAGATACCATTGCACTTCCGAAGGAAAAGATCTTACCAAATATGGAGATCGTGAGCGTAGCAAGTATTTTGGCAGCATCCATTCAACGCTCACATGTGAATGAATCGATCTCAGATCTGTTTTATGAATTCAAAGTCGAAAGTTAGAATATAAAAGGAGTTATATACAATGACAGAACTCGCATTGAAAACAGAAGTCCGTGAAGGACTTGGAAAAGAAGCCAACAAAAAGCTTCGCAAATTAGGAATTATACCTGCAGTGTTCTACCAAAAGAACAAAGCAGAAGCCCTTCAGGTAAATGAATTGGAATTTATTCGGGTGTTAAGGGCCGGAAATCAACTGATTGATCTGAACATTGAAGGAAAAAAGAGAAAAGCCATTATCAAAGACATTCAGTTTCATCCTGTTACCGAAAAGATCGTTCATATTGATTTTCAGGGTGTAAGCATGAGTGAAGTACTTCAAATTTCAGTTCCCCTGAATTTTGTCGGTACAGCAGCAGGTGTCCATGAAGGTGGATTGTTCGAAGTTCATATGCATGACATCGAAATTAAATGTAAAGCTTCGGATATCCCTCATGAATTAGATATCAATATCGAAAAACTGGTAATTGGAGATACTCTCCATATCAGTGATCTTGATTTTGGTGATCTTGAGATCGTTTCCAATCCTGAAATGCTTGTTGCCGGTGTCGTCGTACCGAAGGTATTCAAAGATACCGAAGTCGAAGAAGGCGAAGCAGTAGAAGGTGAAGAAGACGCTGAAGGTTCAGAAGAAGAACCAATAGAGGAATAATGCAATGAAAGCTGTTGTAGGTCTGGGAAATCCCGGTGTTCGCTATCGCAGAACACGCCATAATGTGGGCTTTATGCTCGTTGATGAGCTGTCAT
Organism: Fidelibacterota bacterium; assembly: GCA_021734505.1. Lineage (GTDB taxonomy): Bacteria > Fidelibacterota > Fidelibacteria > Fidelibacterales > Fidelibacteraceae > M50B103. The sequence continues at coordinate 38,687 of JAIPIT010000005.1, forward strand.
CCCGCTATGGTGTGAAATTCAAAGGCGGTAAAGGCGAATATATGATCGGGATCTCCGAAAAACTTGACACGGCTTTTGTTAAACCACTTACTTTCATGAATAACAGCGGAAGCGCCGTTAAAGATTTTGTAAAGCGTTATGACGTAAATATGGAAGACCTATTAGTCGTATATGATGATCTTGACCTTCTCCTGGGCCGTTTTAAATTCAAGCAAGACGGTTCTGGCGGAACACATAATGGAATGAGATCCATTATTGATCGTCTAAACACTGATAGTTTTCCGCGATTAAAAATAGGTATTGATGTTGACGGACGCAGAGAAAATGGATCATCTGTGGACTATGTCCTCAGTAATTTTTCGCGAACTGAAAAATTAAAATTCCAGGAACTCCTGCCGGAAGCAACAGATGCAGTAGAATGTTTTATTACACAAGGTCTTGAAAAGGCCATGAATACCTACAATCAACGTCAGTAATCATACTAAAAGGAGTATACATTGAGATATTACGAAATGCTTTTTATTGTTCATCCCAACTATGAACAGGATCGTCTGGATGCTGAGATCAGCTCAGTCCAGAAAGAGATCACCGCTAAAGGCGGAACAGTCCTAAAAACAGACAATTGGGGCAAACGCAAGTTGGCTTACCTGATCAACAAACAACGCTATGGATCATATGTTTTAATGTATTTTGAAGCTGATCCTGCGATGATCCAGGGTTTACAGGAATGGATGGAAATTCAGGCTCAGGTATTACATCAAATGATCATTCGTCTGGACGAAAAACCGGAATTATCAGCAGAAAGTGAAAATCCCGATTCACCGTCTTCAGCACCTTACGTAAAAAAACCTGAATTTGTAAAATCAGAAAGAACTGTAAAAGCGCCGGAAAAAGAAGCAGTTGAAGAATCAGCAGTTGAAGAAGTAATTGCTGAAGAAGCGGTTGCTGAAGAAGAAGTGGCTGAAGAAGAAGTTGCTGAAGAAGCGGTTGTTGAAGAATCAGCAGTTGAAGAAGCAGTTGATACTGAAGAAACAACTGAAGAAAAAGGAGTATAACCATGGCTTTTACATCCAGAAAAAAAATCTGCAAATACTGTGAAAACAAAAAGAACACGATAGATTATAAAGATTATAAAAATCTTAAGAGATCAATTACCGAACAGGGCAAGATCATTCCCCGTCGTGTTACCGGAACCTGTGCAAAACATCAGCGTGAACTGGTTCAAGCGATCAAACGTGCACGTAATGTCGCTTTGCTGCCGTATTCATACGATGTAAAGAATAGCTAAGAGGAGATACAACATGAAAATCATAATGAAAAAAGACATAGAAGGTCTCGGCAAAGCCGGAGATGTTGTATCCGTAAAAGACGGTTATGCACGTAATTACCTTATGCCCAAAGACTTTGCTATCAAGGCAACACGTTCAAATATGAAGATCGTTGATGAACTTCAAAAAAACGAAGCCAAGAAAAGCAAGAAAACGGAAACCGCTGCACAGAACATTGCAAAGAAATTGCAGGATATATCTGTGACCGCTACGGTTAAAGTCGGTGAAGAAGATAAGCTTTTTGGTGCCGTTACAGCTCAGATCATTTCCGAACTGATTGCTGAAAAAGGCATCGAAATTGATAAGCACAATATTTTACTCGACGAACCGATCAAAGAACTTGGTGTGTTTGATGTAGCCGTTAAAGTCGGTGCCGGCATTAAAGCCGTGATTAAAGTTTGGGTTGTTAAAGAGTAATCTGTGATCTGTGACCGGTGATCTGTGATCAAAAACAGTTACAATAGATGCAAGGGCTGGAGTTATCCGGCCCTTTTCTTATTGATCAATTATTCCTGAATGTGTAGGGGAGGCTTGCGAGTCTTCCTTAGGTTTTAAAGGGCGATCTGCGAATCGTCCGTACATGTGAGAAAATAATATTATTGCTGTAAAGAGGCTGATTGCCGAATGGAAAGGAAAAATTCAAGAGGTATGTCCCGGACTTTAGGGGATATTATTTCAGCAAATACTTCGGGATCAGAACGATCGTCGTGTCACCCTTCACCTCAAATAACCATTCTTTGAATTTTTTTGGCATAAATAGACCATAGGCATTATTGGAAAATCCAAAGCCTTCCTGAGGAATGCCCATCCAATTCATATCGAGAATTTTGTTAGAATTGCTGTCGTGAAAAAACTTTAGTGCATAAGTTCCGTTTTCAATGTCATATAAGTCGATCACAATGGGGAGGGTGTCGATCTTTTTGACGATAGCCCGGATCGTTATTTCATTTGTATCCAGCAGTTCAAGCAGAATATCTCCGTTTTTACTTCTGATATCTTCAATGTGGACCTCAAGATGCGCTTGCGCATTCATGCAGGAAAAGCCCAAAAATAAGATCAGGCCGGCAATATAGTGAATTATATTTTTATTTTTTAGCATTGATAAAACCGGGTTCCGGTGGGAATAGCTCATCTCTTAAGGCCATCAGTTCTTCTGGTGTATCAATATCGTAACTGACAGGGATCAGAATAACCGGATTTAATCCCATATCAGGATTCTGTATTGAATTTGATGGCTGTTCCAATATCTTTAAAGAAGCACCAATTACAAATTGTTCTGATCGATCTACAACATATCCGGTCAATGCCCCATCCTGATTGAGCGTTAGATAATTGCTATATATTTCACGCCGTGTTATGTATAATTCACCCTTGATGATATTGCCGATATTGATCTCAACGGTCACTCCCGGGTGCCCATCTTTATCGGGATCGATCAAATTGGGATCGTTCGGGTCTTTCGACAATGGTTTTGACGGATCTCCGGTGATCCCCAATAGGACTGGTGTCGCCGGGCGATAGAGCTGCCATTTGCCGTCATGAAAAGATAATTCAACTTCCTGGATCCTCGGTTCAATTGCCTGAATGGCTTCATCCCTGAATGTCGGATATACATTCTTTTGGTTGATCTTCTGTTCGGCATGAACAAATTTATCAGATTGCATCAGCTTTCCGCCATCCAGATAAAAATCGGAAAATCCATAAGAAATGATAAAGGTATTCATAGGTGTTTTGGTAGTTGGATCTTCATAAGCTACGATATCATAATGAGCATAATGTCCAACGATCGCTTGCTTGGCACTTTCAAGATCAGGATATTGAGTACTGTCCTGAACACTTTGACTCAAATCGTAGAGAGGAGAATCCGGCCAGTCCAGCGGGGAAGAGCAGGAGCTCAGGATCATTAAAATTAAAATCAATCCGATCGATATTAAAGATACTTTATTTTTAGTTGTCATATGTTTCAATGGCATAACAACTTTCCTCCCGGTGATTTCGTATTCATTAATTTAATGAGATGTTGAGGAAAATCATAATGTAAAATGGGGATCTGGGGCCGGGAGTCGGAGTGGGAAAGGTTGGAGAGCGTTCTTTCCCGGGGTTGCACCCCGGGTTATACCTTAGTTCAACCCCTCGACTTTGCTCGGGGTTATCCATCATCCATCATCTGTCTTTCATCATCCCATTTCATGAATGGATCCTTCTCCCGACCATCATCGGGATTAGGATGACAGTCTTTGTTACTTCTTCAACATTTCAACGCTTCAACATTTCAACCTCTATGCCGGGCAAATTAATTTCGATACAATAGTCCTTTCAAAGCGTTTAACATTTTCTTAAATTCGGACGTGAAAATTGTAACTGGAGGATACTGATCAATGCCGGCGTATATCGTAATGGGCGCCCAGTGGGGCGATGAAGGCAAAGGGAAGATCGTAGATGTTCTTGCCGAAAAGATGGATTTTGTTGTACGGTTCCAGGGTGGAGCGAACGCGGGTCATACCGTGATCCACGGGGATACTAAGTACGTTACCCATCTTGTCCCTTCCGGGGTTATTTCAGGTCACTCGATCAACATTATCGGAAACGGATGTGTCGTGAATCCCACGACATTGTTCGAAGAGATGGAAACCCTGCGTAAACAGGGTATAAGTATTTCTCCCGATAAGTTCATCGTGTCACCTTCTGCCCATATGGTATTACCCATCCATGAATACCTGGATAAGGCCCTGAATGAAAAAATAGGGACCACTAACCGGGGTATTGGACCGGCATACACAGACAAGGTTCAAAGGACCGGTATCCGTTGGGAAAGTGCATGCGACGGTAGCTTTGAGGAAGCCTACCGTGAGCACCTGAGCTTCATTGAGAAGGTCTATGCAATTGTTGAGAAAGAAGAAATTCAAGCCCTGAGAGACGGCATTCCCGAGTTGGTTAAAGCGGTGGAACGCTTAAGACCCTTTGTTCGGGATGCACGCCCACTCCTTGCGGAAGCTGTAAAAAATGGCAGCAAAATATTATACGAAGGAGCCCAAGGCACGTTCTTGGACGTTGATCACGGGACTTATCCATTTGTCACTTCTTCCAACACCAGCATTGGGGGTGCTTATACCGGCAGCGGTATATTCCTCGATTTTGATAAGCGGATCGCGATCGTAAAATCGTATACGACCCGCGTGGGTGAAGGTCCGTTCCCGACCGAATTATTTGATGAAACAGGAGAGATCCTGAGAGATCACGGGAATGAATACGGCGCTACGACCGGACGTCCAAGACGTTGCGGTTGGCTCGATCTTGCCCTGTTAAAAGAGTCATGCATGATCAACGGATTCAACACCATTGTTTTTTCGAAGATAAGCTGTTTATCCGGCTTTGAGACCTTGAAAGTTGCTATCGCTTACAATTCCGATGGAAGCCCGGTGTACCACGAACTTCCCGGCTGGGAAGAAGATGTCCTTGGTTGCACCGAATATGATAAACTCCCGGAAAATTGCCGGAAGTATATTGAGTTTACAGAAAACTTTTTGGGCGTCCCCATTGGGATCGTGTCAACGGGACCAGACCGTGACCATGTGATCGAACGACAACCTATATTTGCTAAATAATTAGCTCAGATCCCCTGTTTGTGACATGTATGTGCGTATTTAACGTAACATTGTCGATGAGATTGTATTGAATTACTTTTTAATATCAATACACTTGATGTTTAGCGTTTAACGTTTAATGTTTAATGTTTAAGCGTTTAATGTTTAAGCGTTCAAGGAGTTCATTAGTTGAAAGTTCAGATTAAACTTTAAACTTTTAAACGACTCCCCGGCGATGTTCAAATCATATTTTTTATCAATGGCTTTGCCATTGGAACAGTATTTTCAATACGCATTTTTTGTCGCATTCAGAGATCATCAGTATCGGTTACAATCACTTTAACTGTAACTGAAAGGAATTATCATGAAAAATGCAAATTCGGTGATAACATCACCAACCCCCACATTCACTATTGAACGTACATCCCGATTTACGCCTAAGGAAGAAATGGCAAATGCCGTCTCCCATACGATAGGGAGTTTGCTTTCGATCTACGCACTTGTTCTCTTATTGTATTATTCGATCAAGCAAGGAGATGCAACATCCATTATAAGCGCCTCAATTTTTGGCGTATCGATGTTGGCTTTGTATACATCTTCTGCTTTAACCCATGCTCTTCCGACAGGGAGGGCAAAGAACATCTTTCATAACATTGACCAGATCGCGATCTACTTTCTGATCGCCGGGACTTATACTCCATTTGCTCTCATGATGAAAGATGATTGGGGTTTATTAATGCTGGGTATCGAATGGACACTGGCAGCCAGCGGGATTGTAATGAAATTATTGATGCCGGGGGTCTTTGAAAGGGGAGTGAACATTCTCATTATTGCATCTTATGTGATCATGGGTTGGCTACTTATCTTCTTTCTGGCTCCCTTGTACAGGCATATGGATCCGGCCGGTGTTAATTTGATCTTTCTCGGCGGTGTTTTTTATACCCTCGGGATCATCTTTTTTAAAGCCAAGAGGATCAAACACAGTCATTTGATCTGGCACCTGATGGTCATGGCAGGATCTGCCGTGCATTGGTGGGTTGTAATGAAGTATGTGTTGATGGCGTAGCATAAAATAAATAGCCTTGGGTTTAAACCCAAGGCTATTGAAAAAACGATTTAATCAGTAGCCCCGGGTTTTAACCCGGGGTAAATTGTTTGATGTAGAGACGCAACCCCGATGCTTGGGGTGCGTCTACATGATTATTTCAACATTTCTTCCGCATCAAACGATCGGTAGGGACTCAGCTGCTTATAAATAAAATCATGTTCGGAATTTCCATCCACAAACGTTTCAGCAAGTATCTTGCCTAGACCCGGTCCCAACATGAAGCCTTGTCCGCACATTCCAATGGCAAGAAGATTGTTCTCGATGTCGCGATTGATCCCGATAATGGGAAAACCGTCAGGTGTCATCGGATAGAGACCTCGCCAGGTCCGGCGAACATGAAGATTCCGCAAGCGAGGATAAATATCGATCATGCGCTTGACGATCTGAGGAAGAAATTCGGATGTGTTGTCGCAATCTAAACCTACTTTTGCGGGCTCGGGAGTAATGCAAAAGACTACCTGTCCTTCACTATTTTGATAAAAGTAATAATTTTTTGAAGTATCTGCGGGACGAATATCCACGATCATAGGATCAAAAAGATGCTTGACCGGTTGAGTGATCCCGGCTTCGTGTGAATCGGGATAGACAGGAAAATCCTGACCTGTCAATAAAGCGATATCTCGTCCATATGCACCTGCGCAATTGATGACCAATCCTGCGGAATAACTTTCAGTGGAAGTTTGAATCTCAGTGATCCGTTTATTTTCCGTTTTTATGGATGTAACTTCTTCATTAAAGTAAAACTGTGCACCTGCTTTTTTTGCCAATTGATAGTAAGCATCAGCAAGAAGAAGAGGAGAAGCCGAACCATCTTCGGGTGAGAAAGTGCCGCCACAAAGATCCTGCATGTTGATGCCGGAAACAAGTACTGAAATTTCCGCAGGACTTAACCAGTCGATATTTAATTTAAACTGTTTTTGGATCTCGAGAAGTGATTTTAGGGATTTTTTGTCTTTTTCAAGATAAACGGGGTAAAGATAGCCGCCTTGTTTCCAATTCACATCAAAGCCGTGGTTATTTTCCATAGTTGAAACTTGACGAATGCTTTCCTGGCATATTGCTATCTTGGCGGGATCGGAATGCGTTGCACGGATACCCCCGATAGCCGCTTTGTTTTGTCCGCGGCCAACAGAAGCTTCTTTTTCGATCACTGCAACAGAAACGCCCTTACCGGCGAAATAATAAGCTGCAGGAAGTCCAATAGAGCCTGCACCGATGATCAGGATATCATATTTTCTCATTTGTTTTTACCGTTGCTTTTACTTTCATTGATCAGACTGTGGAGAGGTATTTCAATAGATAGTGGTCTGGAAGTTGAGAGCGTTACTTCTTCGAAAGGAATATTCAATTCCCTGAATATTTTGGGCAGAAGCAAAGAACAATTTTTACCGCCGCAAGAACCCATGCCCACACGAATATTTTTCAACTGATTGATATCCCGAACATCATGTTCAATAATATAATCTTTGACTTCTTTTATGTTTACCATCTCGCAACGGCAAACTATCGCTTCGTCCGGCAAATAAGCAAAGGATGCTTCCGGGAGTGAAGAGACGACAGATTCTTTTTGAACACGAATTCCCGCTATATCCCGAGCAAATTTAAGACTGACTTTCAAAGTAAGAAGTGTTGTCCGTGTCTTCTTATCAAAGCGGATCTTTTTCACTTCTCCGTTTTCCAAATACTTCCCATCAATATCCATCAGAGCTAATGTATCACCGATCTTGAAATCAACAATAAATTCATAGGGGAGAACGATCTCTGCAAATTCTTCGTCATTTTTACGCGCAAGCGATATTGCCAATCCCGGGCAAATAGTCACACATTTCATACAGCCGGTACAGCCACCGGTATATTCAGGGATATCCATGATATTGCCTTTGCGAGGATGCAGGGAAATGGCATGAACGGGACAGATGGTTTCACAGGGATTACAAGGAATTTCCTGAAGACAATGAATAACCGGTTGAAAGCGGTCCGTTAGTGTGATCGTATTTTTAGGATAAACTTTACCCGGATGACTTTTTAATATTTTGGCTTTTTCATAAAAACTCTCGTCAATTTCGATATCTTTTCCCAGCTTCTTTGCAAGTGTCAGTCCGGCAATACGACCGCCGAACATGGCTGAAGAGGCTTCAGCGATCTCGTCTGCATCTCCTGCTTTGACAACTGGAAAACCAAAGGCATTTGCCATATCGTAAAAAGAATCAATGGAAGCCAGTCCGACGGCAACAAGCAAGGTATCTACTTCAAAGGTCTTGGCGGTGGAGAGAATGGGCCACCATTGGTCATCGACTTCAGCAATGGTAACCCTATTTAACTTATCTTCACCTTCGGCATGCAGAATGGTATGCTTCATATAGAGGGGAACTCCCATGCGCTGTATTTTGTCGGCATGGACTTTATACCCGCCGGGTTCGGGAAGAATATCACAGATCCCTTTCACTGCGATCCCCGCCTGAAGTGCATGATAGGCCGCGATCAAACCGACATTGCCGCTTCCTACAATAAATATTTCTTCCGAAGAACGGACAAGATCCCTATTGACCAAAGTTTGAAAAGCTCCCGCTCCGTAGATACCGGGTAAATGGTTGCCAGGAAAGACCAGGGAACGTTCGCGGGCTCCCGCAGATATTATGAGTCCCCGAAAAGAAACGATCTCGTAATTTTTGTTATTAACGAATAATCCGGCTTTGCTATCTTTGTAAATACCGGCTACCATGGTATCGGTCATCACAGTGATATTCTTATGCTCTCTGACTTGTTCTTCGAGTATAACGGCGATCTCATGCCCGCGTGTTCCGGCGTAGCAATCTGCTTTGGAGCCAAAGAACTTATGGGTTTGTAAAAGGAGCTTTCCGCCGAGATGGGCTTTATCGTCAGCAATGATCACATTAAAACCTGCATTGGCCAATTCAAGAGCAGCCGTTAAGCCTGAGGGACCGCCACCGATGACCAATACGTCACATTGATGCTGAATATCCAAACTTTGTCCCGGTGCTTCATCCGCTGCGGGGAGCTCAGGAAGTCCTTCAAGGAGGCGGACATCCATATTCTTTTCAAGTGGCGTGATACAGGATTTCCTGGGAATACCGTTGATCAAAACGGTGCAATGAGAACATTGTCCATTAGCGCAGAAAATACCTTGCGCCGCATCATTTTTATGATGTAATGAAAAGATATGTATGTTGTTGGCTATGAGAGCCGACGAAACAGGTTCGTCTTTAACGCCAAAATAATTTTGCCCATTATAAGAAAAAATCACGTGTTTTTTATCTTCAACGGTTAAGACCGGATGCTGCTTAATTTCCCTCAATGAATATCTCCTTAAAAACACAAAAAATGTAGTGAAAAAAAACCAGAAAATCATTCAAAATCATTGGTAAAATCAAGAAAAAATGCTTTGGTGGTTTGTCAGTAAAAATTTAAAATAGAGTGTTATTATCAAGTTTTCCATTTGTATATTATATTAAACATTATTATACAGCAAAAAACTCTTACATTTAATTTGAGAAGCCATGAAAGCAAAATTACTGATCATTGAACAACATCGCCATCATGCCGAAGATATTTATCGGGATATTCATTCTTTATTTGAATTTTGTCAAATGGCATCGTCCGTTAAAGAAGCTGAAATTTTGATACATGAATATCTATTCGATATGGTTATTATTAACCCGTTTTTTGCGGATGGTAACGGCCGTCTTTTTATCCGGGAAATGAAAAACAATGTGCAATTGAGGAATACCCCCGTCGTTGTTCTCAGCGATCTTCCTGCCAGTCACGCCAAACTTGATTTTTATTCTTATGGGGCAGATGCCTATATTGAAGTTCCCTATGAAAAAGAATGGTTCAAAAACACTGTCCGTGATGAATTGCTGATGCATTTTCAATTACTCGCCAATAATGGACGGGATAAAAATACGGAGTTCTCTTCTCGCGCAGAATTTGAAGAAGATTATATCAATGATCAAAAAATGATCCTTGAAAAAGGCGAAAAAGGGATCATTGGACTTGTTGCGCCGGCAGGAATTGATTTTGTGATACGGGATCTGGGGCTGGAGACCGGTAACAAACTGATGGCCGCGGTTTCAAATCTGATGAGACGTTCATGCTCCAATGAACTACAGGCTGCGATATGGACGCAAAAATCGATTGTTTTTGCATTAATGAATAAGCCCGAAGAAGACGTTCGAGACTCTTTACAAAAATTAAGAAAAGAATTTCTAAAGAATTTTAAAGAAATTACAAAATTGCAGAAAACACCCGGTTTAAGAGCAGTGCTTAGCAATATCCCGATCGATAAGTCCCTGCAGGAAACGATGTCAAAACTAAGTAACCAATTAGTGCAAATATCTAAAAATCCCAATGCTGACCCGATTCAGTTCTACGGTGACAATATTACACTTAAGCGACATGTCATGATAGCGGACCCGGATCCCGTTGCCGTAAATGTGATTCAGCATCGTTTAAAAAAAGATGGATTCGAGCCGCTTTTATTTCAAAAAACCTCAGATCTGCTGACTTATTCTTCAAAAGCGGAAATTGCTGCAATACTCATAGATTCTATGGTTGCCGGTGGTGGGATTGACATGATAAGGCAAATACACAAAGAACCCGATCTATCGGAAAAACCGCTTATGCTTTTAAGTCGATATGGTTATGAAGATGAGATCGCCAATGCATTTAAAGCAGGAGCAGAGGATTATATGCTGAAGCCCATCTCTCTGGTTGAACTATCTGCAAGAATGAAAAGACTAACGGGATAAACTGTTGTTAGAATCAATCTATAAATTTATTTCTGACTTTTTACATGGCAGTCAAGATCAAGCTATATTGATCATCCTGACTTTATTGATCGTCTTTTTCTTTTTAATTACGTTTATATTGTTTTTAGTTACGATTTATCTGCGCATCAGTAACAGTGTTAAAGAGATCAAGAACCGTCGCCGTTGTAAGAAATGGGACGCGGTCATCCTTGATGTCATGGATGCGTCCATCAGTGCTTATGAAGGTTACAAAAAAATAAAAAAACCAAACAGCATTGGGTATTTGCTATACCTGGAGTTATACATTGATATGGTAAAAGGCAAAGAAAAAGAACACCTTTTATCCCTTGGGAAATTGTCATTGAAGAAATTGCACGCCTTATTGCAAAGTAACAGCAGAAAAAAACAACTTTACGGCGTTCATCTCTTAGGCTTATTTCATCCCGAGGAACAATATCAATATTTGCATTTTAACTCTAAAGATCCGGACTATACGCTGACCATGATAAGAGAAATGAGAACTATTGAAGACATAAGGGTAAAAGAAAAATTGATCGGGATGTTATTTCTTTTTAAATATATCAGTCCCGTTTACATCAGCAATATTTTGGTAGATATGGGTGAAGATATTATCCCGATCTTAAGAATGTTAGTACGTGAGAGAAAAGAGAATCCCTATGAGCAGATCATCGCTATAGAAACGATACGGCGGATGCATTACTCGGGCTGCCTTGATCTTTCGCGGGAGGTTCTGCAAAACAGCCATCATCCTATAGTGTTGACATCATCTTTAAGGTACCTTGAGGAAATGGGTGATGAAACATTTACCGAGGATGTTAAGCCGTTCATCGTGCATCCCAATAGTCAAGTAAGAACAGCAGCTATTGAAGCATATATTGAGTTAAAGGCATCAATTTCTGTCGATGATATAAAACAATTCTTTAATGACAGTTCCGTGCAAGTAGCCGTGAATGCAGCCAAGAAGCTCGGACTAATGGATTCGATCCCATACTTTACCATTGAGGAAATTGATGAATTCAAGTGGGCGGATATTTATAAACAAATGGTGTATTAATGCTTGACGGTATATTGAACATTATCAGGATCTTTAACTATGTGGTATTTATTTATTTTATCACGCTGAACATATGGTATTTTTCATTGAATATTATAGCCTATTTCGGTTTAAAAAAATATATGTTAAGACTTCAGATCACTATGCCAAATGATAAATTATTATTGAACAGCGCTCCTCCGGTTACCTTATTAACCCCTGCACACAATGAATCGGAAAACTGTATATCATCCGTAAAGAGTCAATTGAAAATTCAATATCCCGATATGAGAGTTCTATTTATAAACGACGGAAGCACAGATGATACTCTGGAAAAAATGATCAAAGCATTCAAGATGGAACCCGAATTTTTACCGCAAACGTCTTTTCTTAAAACCGAAAAAGTCATAGAAATATATCAAAGCAGAACATATCCCAATTTGTGGTTGATCGATAAAGAAAACGGAAAGAAAGCCGATGCTTTGAATGTTGGGATCAATTATTGCCAAACACCGCTATTTTGTGCCATAGATAACGATTCAATGCTGGAACAGGATTCTATTTCGCGTGTTGTGATCCCCTTTATTGAAGATACCCGGACCATCGTTTCAGGTGGGATCATACGCATGGCGAACGGGTGCACTTTCGAAGACGGACATATTACCAAGGTGGATCTTCCTAAAAATATTTTAGCGCGTTTCCAGGTCATGGAATACCTTAGAGCCTTTTACGGCGGCCGCCTTGCCTGGGATATTTTGGATGCCTCATTGATCGTTTCCGGGGCTTTTGGAGTGTTCAGACACTCAACGGTTGTTGCTGCAGGCGGGTATAGGCATAATACGATCGGTGAAGATATGGAATTGATCGTTCGGCTTCACAAGTATTGCGGAGATAATAAAATACCCTACAAAATAAGATATATTCCGGACCCTGTGGCTTGGACGGAAGGACCAACCACTTTACGTGACTTGGGTAAACAACGGGATCGCTGGCAACGGGGATTGCTGGATTCGATTTTATCCAATATTACAATGTTGTTCCGCCCAAAATATAAATGTGTAGGCATGATCGCGATGCCGTTTTACTTTATTTACGAGATGCTGGGACCCTTGATCGAAATGTTGGGATACCTGTTTTTCTTTTTTCTGATCATTATCGGATACGCTTCATGGACGTATGTTATTGCCTTTTTGTTGGTTGCGGTTATCCTGGGGATGTGCCTATCCGTATTCTCTTTGGTTTTGGAAGAACTAAGTTTTCATCGATACCCTAAATTTTCCCATTTGCTAAAATTAATGGGAGTGGCTATTATTGAAAATATCGGTTATCGTCAACTGAACAGTTGGTGGAGAATAAAGGGAACCTGGTCATTTATGAGAAAAAAACAAAACTGGAATTGAAATGGAAATCAATATTTTCTTAAAATAAATTTACCTAATAAGAAATTTTTAATTGATTGAATGCTTGTTTTGAGTCAATCTTAATATTTATTCATCGTGATTATAGAGAAACAGTTAAGATAAGCTGTTTTTTATTTATAGATTCAGTAAAATTTTACTGAAGATGATTATTTTGTTAGTTAGAGTGATTGACCTTCTCCCCAAAAATCGGACAGTTTGAAATGTTAGTAAACGGCATTAACTTAGACTAACAGAAGGAGCAAACAGATGAAGAGCCGGTTTACAACGGAGCAGATCATTCGGATATTGCAGAAGCAGGAATCCGGA
>JAIPIT010000067.1 GCA_021734505.1 Fidelibacterota bacterium
GGAAGAACTGCTATTCTGTGTTTCATAAATTTCCCTGTCGTTTATTTTTCACTTTTTGGAACAGGCATGCCTGTTCCCTACATTTTGTTATAATAAAACCACATATTACGTTTAATATATTCCGTATAATTGTCAATTGTCCTTTGCTTGCCATGCCGTAGTCCCGATCCTTCGGGACGTAGGCAGGTCAATTGATCTTCTCCGGATCCATTTCATGCAAAAACCAACTTACTGAATCCGTCAATGCATCCCAGCTGGCTTCATCCGTATTTCTGGAGACGCCTACCGTGTTGATACGTTTATTCCCATATGCCGATTCGATCAAAACACGCACTTTTGCCCCGGTGGCTTCTTTTCCGTTGATCACCCGGACCTTATAGTCCACCAGGCGCAATAGCTTGATCTCGGGATAGAATTTCCGTAATGCTTGTCGTAAAGCACGATCCAAGGCATGCACGGGACCTTCACCCTCAGCGGCCGTATGTTCTTTTTGATCATTGACCAGCATGCGGACGGTTGCTTCCGAACGGGGACTCCCGGCCGAATCTTTTTCAACCAGCACACGAAATCCTTCAAGATCAAAGTAGCTTTTCCATTCACCGGTCACTTTCTTGATCAACAGTTTCAGGGAATCTTCGGCACCTTCATATTGATATCCTTCATGCTCTTTTTGCTTCAGGGCTTTGATGATATCCGGTATTTTATCTTCATATTTGGAAAGATCAAGTCCCAATTCATCGGCCTTGTACACAAGATTGCTTTTTCCTGAAAGATCCGACAGCAGGACTTCCCGTTTATTCCCGACCGTATCGGGTTTGATATGTTCATAGGTCGTAGCATCTTTGATCACGGCGGATACGTGGATACCTCCCTTATGCGCAAATGCGGAGGTCCCCACAAAAGGCATGCCGTTCACAGGGGAAAGATTAGCCAGTTCCGAAATAAATCGGCTTAGTCTGGTAATATGGGCAATTTGATCGTCGGGAATACAATCATAATCGCGCTTTATCTGCAAATTGGGGATCACAGAACACAAATTCGCGTTACCACAGCGTTCACCGTAACCGTTAATGGTTCCTTGAACATGCTGGCATCCCGCTTCAACCGCAGCAACCGTATTGGCGACCGCCATATCCGAATCGTTATGCAGGTGAACACCCACACGGCCTTTGACCCGTTGAAGGACCTCTTTTATGATATAGAGCAATTCAAGGGTCTGTGTACCGCCGTTCGTATCGCAGAGGACCAAGGTATCGGCTCCGGCTTTTTCGGCTGCCAGAAGCGTTTTCAGGGCATAATCGGGGTCCGCTTTATAGCCATCGAAGAAATGTTCGGCATCGTAGATAACTTCTTTACCGTTTTTCTTCATAAAGGCAATGGAATCGGTGATCAATTCAATGTTCTCTTCCAGGGATATCTTTAGTGCTTTTTTTACATGAAGGGTCCATGATTTGCCAAAGATCGCGATTGCGGGTGTTCCGGCATCCAACAGTGCTTTAAGATTCGGATCTTTATCCGCTGAGAATTTCGCTCTACGCGTAGACCCAAAGGCAACCAGCTTGGCATGCTTGAACGGGAAAGATTTGGCTTTTTCAAAGAAAAGTTGGTCTTTTGGGTTCGAGCCCGGCCATCCGCCTTCGATATAATCGATACCAAAACGATCGAGCTCTTCAGCAATGCGCAATTTATCCTCTAAAGAAAATGATATTTCGGCTGACTGAGTGCCGTCACGCAATAGCGTATCAAAGACGTATATTTTATTTTTAGAATCCATTATATCTCTTTTCCAATCACCATTCAATAGTTACCAGTTACCATTCACTAGTCACCATTCACTAGTTACTAGTTACCAGTCACCAGTTGCTAGTTACCAGTCACCAGTTACTAGTTACCAGTCACCAGTTACTAGTTACTAGTCACTAGTTACTTCTTCAACCAACTCATCATACCGCGTAGTTTTGCACCGACTTTTTCAAGTAAGTGTTCGGCATCTTTTTCTTTGATGGCGGTATAGACGGGGCGTCCGGTCTCATTTTCATGGATCCATTCTTTTGCAAATGATCCGTCTTGAATTTCGCCCAGGATCTTTTTCATTTCTTTTCGCGTGTCTTCGGTGATCACACGACGTCCGCGAGTCAGGTCACCGTATTCTGCGGTATCTGAAATAGAGGAGCGCATATTGGCAATACCGCCTTCAAAAATAAGGTCGGTAATGAGTTTGACTTCATGCAGACATTCGAAATAAGCCATTTCGGGCTTATAACCTGCTTCTACAAGCGTATCAAAACCCGCGCGGATCAATCCTGTCAAGCCACCGCAAAGCACCGCTTGTTCGCCGAAAAGATCGGTTTCGGTCTCTTCGCGGAAGGTTGCTTCAATAATGCCGGAGCGAACTGCGCCTACGCCGCAGGCATGAGCAAGAGCCATTTCACGAGCGTCACCCGTGGCATTCTGATGAACGGCGATCAATGCGGGAACTCCACCGCCTTCTACATACTGGCGACGAACAAGATGTCCCGGACCTTTCGGTGCAACCATGTAAACATCCACATCTTTCGGCGGCACGATCTGTCCGAAATGAATATTGAATCCATGAGAAAAAACAAGTGCTTTACCTGCGGTCATATTTTCTTCCACATCGGCATAATAGACTTTTTTCTGGATCTCATCGGGCAAAAGGATTTGAATAACATCCGCTTTGGCGGAAGCTTCTTTGGCTGAAAGGGGAGTGAACCCGTGTTTGATGGCCAATTTATAATTATCCGTGCCTTCCAATTCACCAACAATAACATTGTAACCGCTGTCTCTTAAATTTTGTGCTTGCGCATGACCTTGCGACCCGTAACCAATGATGGCGATGGTCTTTGTTTTTAACAGTTCGGGTTTTGCATCTTTGTCGTAATACATTTGCATTGGCATTTTAAGTTTCTCCTAAGTGTAAATTTTATTTATTTCAAATTGACTTATAATCTTTTTTTCTCTTCGATATTTCAAAGTCATTTTTGTTGAAGCGTTGAAGTGTTTAAGTGTCGATTAGAATTTATCTTTCCAACAATTCCACGATTCAACATTTCAACTCTCTTCAACCTTCTATTAGAGATCTCGCTTCGCGACCCCTTCGGGGCTGAACAAATTTCTTTCAGAAATTTTTCAGGATGACATTCTTTTTCTTTTCTTTCAACCTTCAAGCTTCTTCAACATTTCAACGTTTCAACTCTTCTTAAACGTCCAGAACCGCAAATTCACCGCTGCGATCCAATTCTTGTATACCGAAGGGTTGAACCGCTTCGATAAAACGCTGTATCTTCCGGGGTGATCCCGTCATACTGACCACCACATAATTCGACGCCAGATCAAGGACCTTTGCCCTGAAAAGGCCGATCAATTGTAAAAGATCGGGACGGTTCTTTGCGGTGCTGATCTTCACCATAATGAACTCACGAACAATATAATTCTTATCATGCGAAATATCAGTAACTTTTACCACATCAATTAATTTGTTCAATTGTTTTGATATTTGTTCGATCTTATCTTCCGTTTCCGTTAAAACAAGATGAACGCTATATATATCTGGTATTTCCGTCGGAGTTGACATAATACTGTCGATGTTATAACCGCGCTGAGAGATCAGTCCCGTTATTCGGGCCATAACGCCAACCGTATTGACAACTTTTAAACGAATGGTATGTTTTGTTTTCATGCTTTTTCCTTTTCAGGTCCCAGGATCATTTCATCAATGGGTTTTCCACCGGGTACCATGGGGTAAACATTTTCTTCTTGCCGGACAATGCATTCCATAACCACCGGCCCTTTGTAAGCAAGACCTTCTTTTAACATTGCGATCAATTCATCCGGTGTTGACGCGCGCAAACCCTTAACACCATTGGCTTCCGCAACTTTCACAAAATCAGGAAGATAGAGTTCGGGGCATTTTGCATTCGGACCTTTGCATTCCGGCGGGCAATTTGGTGTTTGTTTGAGACAAACTTTGGAATATTTCTTGTCCCAGAACAGTTCCTGCCATTGACGGACCATGCCAAGATATTGATTATTGATCACCAAAGCTTTAACCGGAATATTATTGATGGCACAAGTGGCCAGCTCCTGGATATTCATTTGGAATCCGCCGTCACCGCAGATCGCGATAACCTGTCGTTTTGGATTGGCCAGAACTGCTCCCATGGCAGCGGGAAGACCAAAACCCATGGTTCCCAATCCGCCGGATGATATAAAGCAACGCGGACCTTTATGCTTATAATAAAGTGCGGAGAACATCTGGTGTTGTCCGACATCCGTAACAATGATCGCATTATCTTTGCTCAGTTCACTGAGTTTTTCAATTACATATTGCGGTGCAAGAGCCTCGCCCGGTTTTTGAGAGTAAGTGAGGGGACTTTCGTCACGCCAGGAAGTAACGGCTTTACACCAGCCATTGGCGGGACGAGCCTTTAAAGTCTTGCCCAGTTCTTTTAATACGTGTTTTGCATCTCCAACGACGGGGATCTCGGTTTGTATGTTTTTTCCGATCTCAGCCGGATCAATATCGATATGCGCAATGGTAGCCTTGGTGGCAAAACGGGAAAGATCACCGGTGACACGGTCATCAAAACGTGCGCCCACCGCGATCAGCAGATCACATTGCATCATAGCATGATTGGCAGCATAGCGTCCATGCATACCCGGCATGCCGAGAAATAGGGGGTGGTCTGCATCGGAGGTACCCAGGCCCATTAATGTGGTGACAAAGGGGATATTGGTCTTTTCTACGACTGCAAGCAATTCTTTTTCAGCACCGGCGGCGACAATACCACCGCCTGTATAAAATAGTGGTTTTTCAGCTTTTTGAATTGTCTCAGCAAGCTTTTTTATCTGTTTTGAATTACCCTCTATCGTAGGTTTATAACCCGGTAATCTCACCTCTTCGGGGTATTTATAATTTTTCAATTCTGCGGTTAAGACATCAACCGGAATATCAATGGAAACGGGACCTGGGCGACCGGTGCGCGCAATATAAAAGGCGTCCTTCATGATTTTGGGCAGATCCGCAATATCATTGACAAGGTAGTTGTGTTTTGATATTGTACGGGTCATACCGGACATATCCACTTCCTGAAAACCATCAGTACCGATAAAACCGTTCTTTACCTGTCCGCTGATGACAACAATGGGGACGGAATCGAGTTTCGCTGTTGCAATACCCGTAATAGCATTGGTTGATCCGGGACCTGATGTAACCAAAGCAACACCCACTTTACCCGTTGAACGCGCATAACCGTCCGCAGCGTGAACCGATGCTTGCTCATGGCGATTCAATATGACATTCAATTCTTTTTCTTTGAAGAGTGCATCAAAAAGGGGAATGACTACTCCACCGGGATAACCAAAAAGTGTGTCAATGCCTTCTTGTTTTAATGCATCTATGACGATTTGAGAGCCGTTCATAATGATTCCTTGTATCTATAAATGATTCATGGGAGAGACGCTGCATTGCAGTGTCTCTACACATATTTATCTTACGTTCGTTACCGCACCTTTTGAGGCAGATTGCGCCATCAGGGCATATCGGCCCAGCGCCCCGTAGTCTATTCTCGGCGGCTTGGGCGTCCAGCCTTCTTTTCTATTCTTTATCTCTTCATCCGTAAGTTTTACTTCAAGTTTTCCGGCAGGGATATCTAGGGAAATAATATCTCCGTCTTCAAGTATGCCTATTGTACCACCGGCTGCCGCTTCGGGAGCCACATGACCGATACAAGCACCACGGGTTCCGCCCGAAAAACGACCGTCGGTGATCAAGGCGACGCTTTCACCGAGTCCTTTTCCCATAATATAGGACGTGGGGGAGAGCATCTCTTGCATTCCGGGTCCGCCTTTGGGACCTTCATAACGGATCACCACAACATCACCGGATTTGACTTTTCCTTCAAGAATACCGTCGCAGGCATCTTCCTGGGATTCAAAGATCACGGCAGGACCTTCAAAGACCAGCATATTAGGAGTCACGCCGGCTGTTTTTACGACTGAACCTTCTTCAGCAAGATTGCCTTTAAGTACAGAAAGTCCGCCGCTTTTAGAATAGGCTTTATCGAGTGGACGAATAACGGCTTCATCCTGAATGGAGCTTCCAGATATATTTTCACCTAAGTTCTTTCCGGTAACCGTTTTACAGGCGGTGTTCAACAAACCGGGGACCTTATTGATCTCCTGTAGAATGGCAGATACACCGCCTGCACGGTCCACATCTTCCATGTGGAATGAACTTGAGGGAGAAACTTTACAAATATTTGGGGTTTTCTTGGATATATCATCCATGCGCTTCATATCGTATTCAATTTTTGCCTCCGAGCAAATGGCAAGCGTATGCAATACGGTATTGGTTGAGCCGCCCATGGCCATATCAAGCGCCATGGCATTATCGATGGAATCTTTTGTGATCACATCACAGGCTTTCAGATCTTCATCCACCATCTCTATAATGCGTTTAGCTGCTGTCTTAAAAAGCTCATTTCGTTTGGGATCTATGGCAAGAATGGAACCGTTACCCGGAAGTGCGATCCCGATGGCTTCACACAGACAATTCATGGAATTGGCCGTGAACATACCGGAACAAGAGCCCCAGGATGGACAAGAACATTGCTCGATCTCGGTCAATTCTTCTTCCGTGATCTTGCCTTCCTTGTACGCGCCAACACCTTCAAAGATAGATATCAAATCGGAGGGAGACCCATCTTTCATTACGCCGGCTTTCATGGGACCGCCGGAAACAAAGATCGTGGGGATATTAACCCGTACGGCTGCCATCAACATACCCGGAACGATCTTATCGCAATTGGGGATGCAGACCATAGCATCGAACTGATGTGCCCGCAGCATGGTTTCAACGGAATCCGCAATGATCTCGCGTGAAAGCAGACTGTAGCGCATGCCGTTATGTCCCATGGCAATACCGTCGCAGACCGCAATGGAATTGAACACGAAAGGAACGCCGCCGGCTTTGATGATCTCTTTTTTAACCATGGCAGCCGTTTCATCAAGATGTACATGACCCGGAACGATCTCTGCATGAGAAGAAACAACAGCAATAAAAGGCTTATGCATATCCTCGGGTTTTACGCCGCAAGCATTCAGCAATCCCCGATGGGGAGCCCGTTCAAATCCTTGTTTTACTTTATCGCTTCTCATATATTCTATTGCTCCTTTATTGATATCCGAACACCGATTAACGATATTCGATTTATGAAGTATCTTAGATCTAAAATCATAAATCGTTAATCCTTGTTCAATCTTCGAAGTCTTACTACTTCGAATACCGTTAATCCTTGTTCAATATTCAAACACTTCCAATATCGATTGTTCAATTGTTCTGTGTTCGTTATTCAATTTCAACCATATTTTCAAAAAATACGTTATCTTAAAAAAAAAGCCTCCTTCGCTACATGCAAGAGGAGGTTGATTTTTTTATATTTTTAATCTATCCTATTGCACGTTTCCACATCCAAGAAGAATAATAATAATGCTGACCACGATGTTGAGATTTAACTTTTTCATGCGTCCTTCACGTCAAATAATAAGCAAACTTACACCTGTTGATTTAGAATTACAAGCAAAAATGATAAAATAATTGATAAAAATAGGCGATATCTGCGAAATAGCTATGAATTATGAGTTATGAGCGATGAGTAAACGCAAATTGTAAGAAGTAAGACCAGCCTACGCCAAGGCTACGGCCGGCAGGCGTAAGTCGTAAAGCGAAAGGGTCTGTCATCCTGAGCGGAGTCCAACGAAGCTTTAGCGCAGTTGGACGCAATGAAGGATCTATTCATGAGACAAAGCAATTATGAATGATTATAGACCTGCCAGCTGGTGTCCGAACGCAGGGATGATCTGCTGGCTGGTCGAAGAAACGATGAACGATAAACGATTGGCGTAAATGTAGGGGCGGGGCTGGACCCGCCCGATAAGCAACGGGAGGCTCTAGAGCCTCCCGTACATTTAATTCAAAGCTATTTTTGATGCAAGATAATGAATTGTGGCAAAATATTTAAGGCTACCTGCAAGAAAAGAGAGTAATTTTACTAAAAGTCGTTATATAAAGCGTGGAATGTGGTGAGAAAATATGATCAACTATGTAGCTTTGGGTACCTATTTCTAAATCAGGATTATTGTATTAAAAAGATACTAACTATATTGAACATAATATGCATCAACTGAAATTCCATAATATTCTAAGATGCGATTTATTAATCCATCAGGGTGAGCATCGTGTCCCCGCGAGATTTCTCTTCCATTTATAATAATTCTAGTTGGAATCATTACACGGGCTTTGTATTCCTCGATTATAATTTCATCAATGTTATTTAGCTTAACATATTTTGATAGATTAATTTTGGTTTCATTTATTAGATATTTAACATCAGCTTCTATGTTGAAATACTTAAGAATTCTGCTAATAATCTCATTTGGCAGCCAATCTTTATTCCTGGAAATAACTTTATGGTTTATGGTGATTTTTGTTTTAGGTTTTTTGGGGCGATCATCATCTTCAACAACGATAAAGTAATCTTTGCTATAGTCTCTGTCATCAAATAAATCAAACATATAACCTCATAAAATATTAGTAAGGAATCGTAGCTTAAATCATATTTTTTTATTTATCATATAAACTAAATTAATCTCATGGAAAGATATTGATTGTCTTCGATGTGCGGTTTGTTAAAATTCAATCTTACCAACTTGTATTTTCGCTTAATTTATTTTCAAGAGATTCAGTTAATTTATTCCAAACTAAATTAGCGTTTTTCATTACTTCTTCATCGTATTTCATTTCTACTAACTGGTTATTTAGCATTTTATCAATATTAATCTTTGCTTTATTATCTTTAACTACGACTGTAATTATTGAATATGTTACAACTCCAACCTCAAAATAATTCCCAAAAATATCATGATATGATTTAGGAATTAAATAACGATATTTCCCTTTTATTATACCTCCCCCCTTATCTTGAAACTGAATTACACTTTCAGCATCATAAAAAGTTTCAACAAACCATTCATTTGCTATTATATACAAATTATCTTGTGTCGTGTTTGGGATTTCAATTATTTTTTCATAATGGCGCAATTCTGGATGAAAATCAGTTTGAATATTTTCCTTTACACTTGAACAAGAAAAAATAAGTATAGTAATCAAATAAAGTAAAAAAAAGTTTTTCATTTTATACTCCAAGTCAATTTTTTTCTCCAATCGGCCATATATTTTGAGTGTTTCTTTTCGTATTGCCATCCAGTGTCTAATTTTGTTTATCATCATCTTTATCATCGTCATTCTTTGATGTGTTAGTAATGATATTTTTGTTTTTGGTTGCCTTTAGTAATTCTTCGGGGATTTTGGGGAATTTAAAATTTTGTATTTTTTCTAATAGTTCTTTAGGAATTTCAGGTATTTTAAAATTTTGTATTTTTTCTAATAGTTCTTTAGGAATTTCAGGTATTTTGTAATTTTGGATTGCTTCTAATAATTCACTGGGAATTTCAGGACGATATAATGATCCAGTCATGGCAATATTACCGGGAATATTTTGTTGGATGCTATGAGGAGATATTTTACCCGTATTATCTTTTATTTCTTTAATTCTATTTAAAGTCAAGTTGTATTTTAAATCTTCAGCAATAGTGCCCATTTCGTCTGCTGTGCCAGCAATTCTGTTGAAAGTACTCAAATATTGATTTAATAATGGTTCTTCTGTAAAATTTGGATATCTTAAAGCGTGGTCTATTTCACTCCACCCTTCTTCAAAAATAGTTCTTATTTGAATCTCAGCTATATATTTATCTTTGTTGTAGGGGAAATTGATTAAATAATGAACTGACCTATAATAATCATCATGTGGTCTTAGTTTACAGCCGTTGCTTTTATAAGCAATTAATTGGTCCTTTGGATCACCTTTCCTGAAATATGCAGTTGGCTTTTCCCTGGTTTTCATAAATTTCTTTCTTATTTCTGTGTGTATACCAAGCCAAGAGCTTTTAAAGAGGTATAACGCTCTAACACCAATTAAATCTGTAATTTCCTTCTGGTAATTTTCAATTGTGATTATTCTTTTTGGTTTATTAATTTTTTTACGAATTATTTTGATAATTAGATCGTCTGGTTTTTTTAATCTATATTTTAGTGAGTGAATATTTTTAATTCCATTTAAAATACTTACAATATTTTTTGCTGGTTCATCCAATTGTTTCTTATACTCAATATAACTTTCTTTAATTGCAATTAAGTCTTGGCATTTCAGGCCTGTACTCTCAAATTTATCATGAGAAATATTACCTTTTTTTAATAGGTATCCTAAATCATTCATATACTTCTCCACAATTATTTTGTGAAAACATAAAACTTCTTTTTATTAAAATTATTTATTGAGTAATTTAGAAAGTCATATTTATTTTAACAAGCTTTACTTTAAATAAGACATAACTGAATAGAATACATATTTTAGCACTGCGTGCTCTGTTTAGGCTCCTTCGGCGCTGTTTAGATTAATCGTTTAACTTCTTCAACCCCTTGCGGGGTTGTGTGTTGTGGGTGAGGCCTTGACCCCGGGT
>JAIPIT010000068.1 GCA_021734505.1 Fidelibacterota bacterium
GCCTTCATTGAATAAATTCATACCGCCGCCCCCGTGAAACCCCACTCCTTTATATCCTTGTGCAGTAAGTGTTGTTTTTGCTGTTTCATAGGAGATCATGAAGACATTATAATTATATTGATTGCTTAAAGTATCGTTTTCTTGTCCAAACGCAAAACCATATGAGAATTGCAGTCCCGGCATAAAACCCGGGAAGGGCCTTAGAGATAATCTGCCTTCAACAGTTTTGTTATTATTTACTTCAATGGCATGATAGCCGCCGCCGTTGTAAACACCGAAAGATACGGAACCATATTTGCCGGGTAGCGAACTGTCCACTTTCTTGCGAGCTTCTTCACTCAGCTCTCCTCCGAGCAAAGCCACGGCATTAAAGCCGAAATCAGCAGAGGACGTCACCCCGTATTTTTCCATGAACATCTTACCTTGCACGCGGTAGGTATTGATCTTTTGCTCGAATTCGATCCAGGGCTGATGGACAAGTCCGACTTCTATCCAGGGTTTTTTAAAGAACAGGAATTCAGGCAGATCCATTTTCAGGTAGCAGTATTTAAAACGGATCTCGACATTCCCCGCATCGTCGCCTTCTTTGTCGATGGTGATATCCTGAGTGTATCGAATGGAAAATTTGTCGTTGAAGTTTTTCTTAAAAGTCAGGTACCCGCGTTTCAGGCCAAAAGTATCATCCCCTTCACTGGGGATATTTCCGCGGTAGGCCATGAACCATAGTCCGCTGATCTTGACGGAGGTATCGACTACCGGCGCGTCTTTGCTTGTTTCCTGAGCCAAAAGTCCTGAAAAAACAAATAATAATGTTAATAAAAAAGCGAGCAATCGTTTTAACATATTCCCTCTTGTGATTTCATTTAGAATTGAGACGCGCGTTTCAGGTTATAGATCATTTTTCGTGAACTGTTGGCACTGGCGGTAGCAAAAGCGCTAACCAATTCCCAACCGTCTTTACCAAGTTCATTGAGCTTTTGTTGGATCTCGTCCGTATCAACCAATCCACCCATTACGCCGTATGGGTCAAATTCAAGGACCATGTATTCCCATTTTGTCATAATGACCTCAAAATTTCGAATTATCAGGAACGAAAAAATATACAATGAGAATGTGGATTATAATAAAGGTTTTTACGCGAATGCAATTCGGATTTCTTGTGGTGAGGTTGAAATCTCAGGATATAAAATAACACCCTGAGCGAAGTCGAAGGGTAAACCAGAGATGACCCGGGATGAAATCCCGGGAAAATAAACCCCAAGCCAAAACAACCCTGACTTTATGGAGGGGTTGATCAAAAATAGTTGCTTTTTCGGAATCACCCCTCGACTTCGCTCAGGGTAATTAATATAAGGCAAGCACATACCCGGGATAATATCCCGGGTCATCATTGAATTACCCCTCCATTCGTCGGGGTATAAACAAAAGTATTTTGTAGGTGTAAATATCTTCCTTCAACCCAACAATCAATTGCCTTAACCTTTGTTTTCCCTTAAATTTAATGATGTATTTTAACCGCCTTCAAATACGGGAGACAGAATGAAGGAACTTTCAAAAACATATGACCCGAAACTTGTGGAAGACGCCTGGTTCAAACACTGGGAAGAACAAGGATATTTCCATTCCGAACCCAACAAAAAGAAAGCTTCTTTCTGTGTGATGATCCCGCCGCCCAATGTGACGGGCATGCTGACCATGGGTCACGTTTTGAACAACACAATGCAGGATATTCTTGTCCGCAAGGCCCGTATGGAAGGTTACGAGACCATGTGGTTGCCGGGTACGGATCATGCGGGTATTGCCACTCAGGCACGTGTGGAAAAACACATTCGCGAGACCGAAGGCAAAACTCGTCATGATCTTGGCCGCGAAAAATTTGTGGAACGCATTTGGGACTGGAAAGACCAATACGGCGGTATGATCATTAAACAGCTTCGCAAACTGGGCGTATCCTGTGACTGGGAGCGCGAACGCTTTACGCTGGACGAAGGTCTCTCAAAAGCCGTTCGGGAAGTCTTTGTCTCTCTCTACGAAAAAGGCCTGATCTATAAAGGCAAGCGCATCATCAACTGGTGCCCAGTTTCACATACTGCGCTTTCCGATGAAGAAGTAATTCACCAGGAAAAGAACGGGAATCTCTGGTACTTCAAATATCCCGTCAAGGGCGAAAAAGAACGTTATCTGGTGATCGCCACCACACGCCCCGAAACCATGCTGGGCGATACGGCTGTGGCGGTCAACCCCAAAGACGAGCGTTATGCCGATCTGGTTGGCAAGACGATCCTTCTGCCCCTGGCAAACCGTGAAATTCCCATTGTTGAAGATTCCTATGTCGATATGGAATTCGGCACCGGCGCTGTGAAGATCACACCCGCCCACGATCCCAACGATTATGAGATCGGCCTGCGACACGATCTTGAATTTCTCAATATCATGAATGAAGATGCCACCATGAACGATAAGGTGCCCGCAAAATATCAGTACATGGATCGTTATGAATGCCGGAAAGCGGTTGTATTCGATCTGGAGGAACTCGGTTTGCTGGAAAAGATCGAAGACCATGTTCACAAGGTCGGTTATTCCGAAAGAGCACACGTTCCGATCGAACCCCGTTTATCAGAACAATGGTTCGTTAAAATGGAGCCGCTGGCCAAACCGGCGCTTGAAGCCGTGAACAGCGGCAAGATCAAATTCAATCCCGACCGCTGGGTAAAGACATATAACCACTGGTTAGAAAATATTCGCGACTGGTGTATCTCGCGCCAGCTTTGGTGGGGTCACAGGATACCCGTATTCACCTGTACCGATTGCGGCTGGGAATCAGCCGAACGTGAGGACCCTGCAACTTGTCCGCTTTGCGGCAGCAAGAACATCAAGCAGGACGAAGACGTTCTGGACACCTGGTTCTCATCTTGGCTCTGGCCCTTCTCTACATTGGGCTGGCCCGAAAGCAACGAAGATCTGAAATACTATTATCCCACAGATGACCTGGTCACCGCACCCGATATTATTTTCTTCTGGGTTGCAAGAATGATCATGGCCGGATTGGAATTCATGAATGATATTCCTTTCAAAAATGTTTACTATACCGGACTGATCCGCGATATGCAGGGTCGCAAAATGAGCAAGTCCCTGGGCAACTCGCCCGATCCGCTTGATGTGATCGATCAATACGGAGCCGATGCACTGCGTTACGGCATGATGCTGATCGCACCCAAAGGCCATGATATATTATTTGATACATCACAGATCGAACTTGGACGAAATTTCATGAATAAACTCTGGAACGCAACACGATTTATACAAAGAAATCTTGATATTGAATTAGATTTGGCATATGGTGAATTGCCACGAAAAAATGAGCTTGAAACAGTAGATTTGTGGATACTTTCTCAATTAAAAGATACAATTA
The DNA here is from genome assembly GCA_021734505.1 of Fidelibacterota bacterium. Classification (GTDB taxonomy): domain Bacteria; phylum Fidelibacterota; class Fidelibacteria; order Fidelibacterales; family Fidelibacteraceae; genus M50B103. The sequence continues at coordinate 3,413 of JAIPIT010000068.1, forward strand.
AGTCAGTCAATAATCATTTGAGTGAGTATAGGTTTAATGATGCGGCCAAAGATATTTACGATTTTACGTGGAATAAGTTTTGTGATTGGTTTATAGAGACATCCAAATTTCGTTTATATCAAATTGAAGGCTCTAAAAAGAAAAAAACAGCCTTGAGCGTTTCAATATTTGTGCTTAGAAATATTTTAAAATTATTACATCCGTATGCCCCATTTATTACTGAAGAAATTTGGCAATCTTTTAAAAAAGAAGATGAACCTGATATAATGGTTTCAGAATGGCCAACCCCAGATTATTCTACTTCAAGTGAGGCTGTAGAAGAAATGAATATGATTATGGAAGTTATCACAGCAATAAGAACCATTAGATCAGAAATGAAAGTACCACCATCAAAAGAAGCAGATGTATTAATTGGTGGCGGCACAGAGATATCAAGAAATATATTACTATCCCAAAAAGACAATATTGATCTATTGGGTAAAGTTAAACATCTAACAATCTCAAAAACTGTCGATCAACCTGAACTCTCTTCCTCGGCGGTTGTCGGCGATCTTGAGATCTACGTTTCGCTTGCCGGCTTGATCGACGTTGACAAAGAAAAAGAACGTCTGGAAAAGGACATTGCATCCTATGAAGGCCGCATCAAAGCGGCGAAAGGAAAATTGAACAACCCGAACTTCGTTTCCCGCGCTCCGGAAAACGTAGTTGCACACGAACGAAACAAACTCGCCGGCTACGAAGAAACACTGGCGCTGTTAAAAGAGAATTATAAGAAACTGGTCGGATAGGCCGGGAGGATCCATGACGAACACCAAACGCGAGATCATCATGAAAGGCTTTGACCCCATCGCCCTGTTGGGCGTGAGGGACGAGAACCTGAAAGTATTGCGCAAGCATTTCAATGCGACCATTACTGCCAGGGGTGAACGGCTGATCATCGATGGCGAGTTTGAGGTGGTCGAACAGATCCATCATATTCTGAATGAAATGATCCACCTTATCCCAAAGCGCAAACAATTGGATGCAACAGACGTCAGCACGATCATCAATATGGAAACGGACCATAATGAAAAAGTATATTCCGGTCCCGATGATTCCATTATCCTATTTACCCATAAAGGCATCATCAAACCGCGCACAGCCGGACAGGAAGCGTACTTTCGTGCAAGCTTAGAGAACGATATTACTTTTGCCATCGGTCCTGCAGGCACGGGAAAAACCTATCAAGCCGTAGCTGTAGCCGTAGCCGCGTTGAAGAACCACGAAATCTCCCGTATTATTCTCACGCGTCCCGCCGTTGAAGCGGGTGAACGCCTTGGCTTTTTGCCGGGTGATATGAAAGACAAGATCGATCCATATCTGGCGCCCCTTTACGATGCCATGCGCTCCATGATCGCACCCGAGAAATTCAAAGCATACCTTGAACAACATGTAGTAGAAATTGTACCCTTGGCCTATATGAGGGGACGAACACTGGATAATGCATATCTTATCCTTGACGAAGCCCAAAACACCACCGACCTGCAGATGAAAATGTTTCTGACGCGTATTGGCGTGAACTCAAAAGCATTCATCACGGGCGATATTACACAGATCGACCTGCCCTACAATCAACGTTCGGGACTTTGTACCGCCATCGATATTCTTCGAGACATTGAAGGTATTGCCGTCTGTGAACTTAAAACCGTCGATGTTGTTCGCCACCCGCTGGTGAAGAAGATCATTGATGCATATGATGGAAACGGGAAAGAGAAAGAAAAAACAGATATGTAGAGACGCGAGATATTGTATTTCATAAGAATAATCCCTGGAGGGGATGAACCAAATTAGCCATAAGATTATTACCCAAATCACAACCACAGCGTGGTTGTACGATATTTAAATTCTTTGTTCAACCGCTCTGCGGTTGTAATTCAATATAGGATAAAATATCTATTATAGTTTATCCCCTCTGGGGATGCACAATAATTATTGTGTGATATATACGATTGTAATATCTTGGGTAGATACGCAATGCATTGTGTCTCAAATAGAAAAATTATCTTTAGCTTGTCGAAAGGTAATTCAATAAATAGCCTGATATGAACTGCCGGGAATGGGAATCAAAAAAACAGTCAACCCAGACCTTCTTGAGGGGTTGAGTTTCTTGAATCTTGTGTAATTGACAATCGTTATTTCGCTCCCCTACAGAAGAAAGTTAAACCCTTCGACTCCGCTCAGGGTTGGTTTATTTTTAGTTCAAATACCCGGGGTTCCATCCTGGGTCATCTACGAATTACACCTCCGTCTGTCGGGGTAAAGAAGAAAAAAAGTTGAAACATTTAACACCGATTTTCTTTGATAGGCAGTGTAATTTTGTTTATATTCTTCACTTGAAAAACATGAAACAAACCGAAAGGAAACAAAATGTTAGATAGAGCAAAAGTTCAAGAAGTTTTAGATAAAGTTCGTCCTTCACTCCAGATGGACGGCGGTGACTGTGAATTGGTCAACGTCCGTGAAGACAATGTCGTTGAAGTCCGTTTGACAGGCGCTTGCAAAGGCTGCCCGATGTCAACTATGACCTTGAAAGCCGGCATTGAACGCGTCCTTAAAAACGAAATTCCGGAAGTTGCCGAAGTTGTTAACGTAGACTAATGTCTGATTTTTATAATCGTTTCGATACCGAGACTTTCGGAAAACGGCACGATGATCATTATCGTTCCGTCTTCCAGGTCGATCGCGACCGCGTACTTTACAGCGGCGCCTTTCGTCGTTTGCAGAATAAAACCCAGGTTTTTAAATCGGGAGCACACGATTTTTATCGAACGCGCCTGACCCATTCCCTGGAAGTCGCCCAGACCGGCAGATCCATTGTCAATTTCATCAACAAAACCGTTTTCAAGGAAGCGGCTGTTGATGTTGATCTGGTGGAAGGCATTTGTTTGGCACATGATCTTGGGAATCCGCCATATGGACACCCGGGAGAAGCCATGTTGAACAAGCTGATGCGCAACGCGGGCGGATTTGAAGGCAACGCACAGACCCTTCAGATCATCACCGAGCAACTGCACGAAGATCCCGAAGGTGACCAGGGCATGAAACCCTCTCGTGCTTTTATAGACGGTATCCTGAAGTATAAAGTGCTATGGTCCGACCGCACAAAAGAAAGCAAATTCCTTTATGACGGCCAGGATCAATATCTTGAATTCGTGAATGGCGGAAAAGACCGTCACCCCGAACGATCTCTGGAATGCCAGATCATGAACTGGGCGGACGATGTTGCCTATTCGCTTCACGACCTATCCGACGGCTATCTTGCCGGTTTCGTCACACGCAGAGACATAGAAAGCTGGGCCGCCGAGCAGCAATTAGGCAAAGACGAAATACGATACCTTGAAACCGTGATCCAAAAACTGGATCATCGCGAGGATTTTGACCGCTACCTGGCATCCCGCACCGGGAAATTCATTGAAGGAACGAAGGTCGTTGAGCGAACTCATCCTCTTGCCGCTAAAAGCAATCGCTATAAATATGCCATCGAGATCGACCCGGAAGTTGAAGCCGAAAACACGCTTTACAAAAAATTGGCCGTTGATATCATTTTTCGCTCCCCGCAGCTGGAGCAACTGGAATTCAAAGGTCGTTACATTCTGGAACGCTTGTTCACCACCTTCCTCCAGGGCGATCCCAAGCACTTTTCCCTGAACGAAAAGATCCTTCCGAATATTCTGCGTGAAAAATTAAAGCATATCGATAAGAACGACTATGTTTCTATCGCCAGAATGGTCTGTGATTACTTCTCAGAGCAGACGGATATATCCTTGCCCAAGGTTTATAAAAGACTCTTCGATCCCGATTATGGGACGTTCTATGATATTGTATAGGAAGAGCCTCACACAGAGGCACGAAGGTAAATAAGGCACAATACCTCTCACAAAGCCACTAAAAGCACAAAGTAACACAAAGAAGATTATTTGTTACCACCAAGGTTCATAAGGCACGGTAATAAATCGCCAAGATGACAAAGTTCACAAAGAATATTTATCCACAGATTTCGCAGATTGCACAGATAAAAAATGCGAAGAAGCTGCCTGTCCATCCGAAGCTCGAAGAGCGCAGGTTTGTCATCTCGACCCCGGCGTCGCTAAAGCTACGGCGCACAAGTGTGAGAGGTCTTGAAGAAGTAGGGAGTAAGGAGTAGGGAGCAATCACAAATCTCAGTCATTCAATTTAAGCACTAAACATTTGCAAACTACGAAGCCAAGCTATCATGTATATCCTGTAATCCTGTCTAAAATTATCCAGTCTACTGCCTCCGTACACCCTATTATTTTCTTGACATTGCCTTCAGATTAAGGGAAATTTCATACTATGATAAATATTAAATGGACCTATCCGGTTTCTCTCTCTGAGGCAACATCTCTGTTAGAGAAAGAAAACGTCGTCATTCATGGCGGCGGAACCAACCTGAGCGGGCGGGATATTTCGAATGTTGAAGGAATTATCTGCCTTAAAAAGCTCGGTTTGGACTATGTAAAAAAAGACAAGGACATCATCGAAATTGGCGCGATGTCCAGTTATGCCGATGTGGTGAAAGCATTGAGCTCGCTCTCGCCTGAACATATTCTGCTGAAAGCGCTGAAGAACGCAGCGAACACACCCTGCAGAAATCGCACCACCATCGGTGGCTCGATTGCTTTTGTGCCGACCTGGTCCGATCGTGCCGGAGCTCTCCTGGCGCTAGATGCGACGCTTGTACTTGCCGGCAAAAACGAGGGCGAAGTCAAGGTCGCCGATTATCTTAAAAATAAAGCGCTGCAAGAAAAAACACTGATTCTCGCTGTTAAGATCAAAGATACGCCTCACAGGTCATTTCATTATCGCGATGTGAAAACGGCGAACGATATGCCCCTGTTCACGATCACGGTTCTCTTAGAGCTGGAAAATGACGTGATCAAGTCGGCAGGAATTTTCATTGTGGGGACAAAGCAGCTGATCACCGGACTGCCTGAGCTGGAGAGCTATCTTCTTGGAAAAAGCAAAGATGATATTGTAGATAGCGAAGTTCAAGATCTTGTGAATGTCAGTATCGTGGGTTCGCGTATTACGGATACTGACTATATGAGCATCAAAGCCAAGATCGAAACGGCACGCGCTATTTTTTCCGCCCTGGAGGACGATCAATGAATTCAGTATTAAATATAAACGGAAAAGCCCTAAAGATAGAGTTCGCTCCCGAAGAGCATCTTCTTTACACCCTTCGTCACAACGGATTCACCGAGGTGAAAAGCGGATGCAAGGAAGGTGAATGCGGAGCCTGTCTGGTTCTGCTGAACGGCAAGCCTGTCAATTCCTGCCTGATGTTCACGGCCTCTGTGTCTGAAGAAGATAAGCTCCTGACCGTGAAAGGCATCGGCGATCTTCATGAACCGCATGCCATTCAACAGGCTTTTGTCGATAGCGGCGCTGTTCAGTGCGGATTTTGTACGCCGGGCATTGTGCTGGCTGCCTATGCTCTTTTGCAGGAAAATCCTAGGCCGACAGAAGAAGAAGCCAAAAAAGCCATGGATGGCAATCTTTGCCGATGTACCGGCTATGTCAAGATCGTGGAAGCGGTCATGCTGGCGGCAAAAAGACTCCAAAAATAAGTAAATAATATGATGAAAAAATATACCACAGTCGGCAAAGCCGAAAAAAAGATCGACTCATTATCTCTTGCTACCGGAAGCAGCAAGTTCGTCGATGATTTTGAGATCAAGAACGGACTGTATTGCAAGCTGGTCTATTCCCCCCACGCCTATGCGGAGATCCTGGATATCGATGATTCAAAGGTTCTGGCCATGGAAGGCGTAGTGGATGTTTTGCATTACAAGAATGTCAAACCCATTTTGCATACATCTGCCGGACAAGGATTCCCCGAGCCCTCGCCCTACGATTGCCTGATCTTTGATACGACGATGCGTTTCGTGGGCGACCGTGTTGCCATGATCGTGGCCGAAGATCGCAAGACCGCCCATAAAGCGGTAAAATTACTGGACGTAAAATACAAGGTCATGGAACCGCTTTTCGATGCCGAAAAGGCCATGGACCCGGATTCGCCCAAACTTCATGACAATTCGCACGCATACCCGATCGGGGCAAAATACGATGCCGACAAGAACCTGGCAGCGGAAGTCGAGATCGGTTTTGGTGATATCGAAAAGGGTGAAAAAGAAGCCGATTTTATTATTGATCAAACTTATAACGCCCACTACGGCCAGCATTGCGCCATCGAGCCGCATTCCGTTAAAACCCTGTACGATGAAAGCGGTCGACTTGTGATCATTTCATCGACCCAGGTGCCCTTTCATGTGCGCCGAATTGTCGCCCAAGCCTGCGATTATCCATTGCAAAAGATCCGCGTGATCAAGCCAAGGATCGGCGGTGGTTTCGGCTCTAAGCAGGAAGTCTTTCTTGAACCGCTTGCCGCGTTAGTGACAATACGACATAAACGACCCGCGCGATTGGTCATTTCTCGCGCCGAAGTTTTTCAATGCAGCCGCACACGGCACCCCATTCGTGTTCGCCTCAGAACCGGAGTAAAAAATAACGGTGAGATAACTTTTCTTGAGATGGATTCCCTGTTGAATTCCGGAGCCTATGGCTCACATGCCTTGACCGTTCTATCCAACTGCGGATCCAAGGTATTGCCGCTGTTCAATAAGATCAAGAACATGCATTTTCTCGGCCGTTCAGTTTATACGAACCTTCCCGTTGGCGGCGCCTACCGTGGTTACGGCGCGACGCAAGGCTACTTTGCGCTAAACCAACATCTTGATATTATAACACGTCGCCTAAACCTTGATCTGCCCAAGTATATTAAAAAATATCACATTCAAGTCGGCGAGACCTCGGGTGTCTTTGAAGCTTTGGGTGAAGGGAAAGACGGCGTCCCGCAAATTATAAATTCATGCAAGCTGGACGAATGTATAGATATTTGCGTCAAGGAGATCGACTGGTATAACAA